>DATEMK010000356.1:0-17267 GCA_035275625.1 Bacteroidia bacterium | reverse complement strand
TCTGTGGCATAAGTTTTAATAGTAATAAATATATATATTGGAACAACAAATCTAAAATCAAAATCAAAATGGAAACAAAATCAAAATCAGCAGATGTTTTAAACAGGTTAATCCAAATTCATAACGACCGTATGGAAGGTTATGACAGGGCTTCTAAAGAAACAGATGAAAGTGACCTGAAAAGCCTCTTTACGGAACATGCTTCCACAAGCAGACAGTTTAAAGATGAATTGACAACACAGGTTATCAGTGGAGGAGGTGATCCAAAAAAGGATACCACGATTCCGGGAAAAGTTTACCAGGCATGGATGGATGTGAGGGCGGCACTAAGCACGAATGACCGCAAAACCGTTCTTAAATCCTGTGAATTTGGCGAAGATGTAGCCGTAAAAGCTTATGAAAATGTTCTGAAGGATGATGTTAATGATATTACTTCTGAACAGCAGCAAATAGTAAAAAGACAGTACAGCACGGTAAAAGCGCAACACGATAAAATCAGGAACCTCAGGGATGTGGTGATTGCCAATTCATGAGATGTTTTGTTATAGTAGTTACATATACAATTAGTTTAAAAGACCGTTGATTTATTTAAACGGTCTTTTAATTTATTAACAGAAATTAAAAATTATATTTTTATGAAAACAACAGGCGGTATATTAGTAATCATAGGTCTTCTCATGATTGTCTTCACAAGCATTAATTTTAAGACAAAAGAAAAAGTTGTTGATCTTGGACCCATTGAAGTAAACAAAGAAAAAGATCATAAGGTCAATTGGCCCCCGGTACTCGGTGCAGTTCTATTAGTTGGCGGTGTAGTAATTATGGTAATGAATAAGAAAAAGTAGCGGAAAAAATGAATCCCGGGGAAAATTTGAAATGTAACAATGTGAATTTTTATTTCATCTTTACAAGGATATGCGTTGCATCTTTTCCGTCAGAAAGTTCCAGCCTGTAAACAATATGAGCCGGAAAAGATGCCATATCAATTTCAAACATATTTACGCCTTCATTTGCGTCAATATTTTCTTTGAGAATTTCATGGTTGGAATCGTCATACAGGCTGTAGGAATAAACTGCCTGTGCAGGAGCAAAAAAAGTGATAGTCATTACCCGCCTGTCTTCATCAGGGTAGGCTTGTAAATTAAATAAGCCGTTCTTTTTTTCTGTTGCCTTTTCATTTACATCTTCTCCGGGTTCTGCCATATTTCCAACTTCTCTTTTAGCGTATATGTTTACATAATAATCTCTCGATGAAGTGCCGCATGAATTTGCTGCTGTGAGCGTAACTGTTCCGTTATCATTTCCCCAATCCAGCACCAGTTCTGATGTACCTTGCCCGCTTTTATAAGTTGCCGCGGGCGGATAAGTCCATGCAAAAGTACATCCTGTTCCCAGGGCGCTCACATTGGAACTAAACTGTGCACCGGCAGTTAACGCATAAACAGGATATATGTTAGTGGTTATTCTTCCCGGCTTCGGAGGACTCCCTTTTATATTAAGATTTCTCAGGGGACTGGTGCCGCAATCGTTTGTACCACTTACACGGATGCGTCCTGAATTCATATTTTCCGGCATTGTAACCAAAATACTGTTTCCGGTTTGAGAGCCATTAATAATTGCTCCGGAAGGAATCATCCAATTATAAGTAACACCCTCCATACCGGCTGTTGAGTAAGTAACCGTTTGCCCGCAAACACCGGTTACAGGACCTGTAATATTTTCTGGTATGGGTGGTGGTGCTTTATAAATTGTTTTGCAAACAGGCGCTGTTGCTATTCCGCATTGGCTTGTTGCAGTTACGCATAAACTGCCTGAATCTGCGAAGGAGCTTTCAAAATCTACATTTATTGCATTGGCTGCTGACGTGCCGGTTGTATGTGCAGGCAATGTCCATGTATAGCCCGCAGTTCCCGGAACTGCAGGTACGGAATAAGTTTGTGATATTACAGGGCAAACCGAAGCTATTCCGCTTACCTCGCCTAAAGGCGGTAATGATTTAGAAACTGAAAGTGTTTTAAATGGACCGGTAAAACAGGCTGTCATTGCAGCAACTGAAATGGTTCCCGAGCTAAAGCCTGTCTGAAAAGAAACATTTACTAATGTGTCAGAAGTTAAATAAAGATTAGTATGGTTACTGAACCTGATACCGCCAGTGGATTTCCATTTATAAGAAACCGCGCCCTTAACACTGTTGCATGAATAAGGCTTTATTGTATTTGCGCAGGCGGTAGTCACTCCCTTAAGAGATGAAACAATAACCGTTCTCCTGATATGAACCGGCCGTGCAGGCGAAGCACCGCATAAATTAAAAGCTGTTACATGAATAACGTATTCAGGACTGGTGATTGAATAAAGATTTATTGCCTGTGTGTCAGCAGTTGAAGGAGGTACAAAATTAACACCGGGATGAACAGACGACCACACATAGTTTGTTGCTTCAGGGTCACTGTCCGTGCGTAATATAATTCCATTTAAAGGAGGACATGCTGTGGAGGGTGCTCCTGTTACCGGAGCCGGTTGAGATGGCACTGAAGGAATAATTGTTAAAGTCATATCATCACTCACGGTATGCAGAAAACCAATTTGGCTTGCCCTGAGCGTTAAAATTACCGACCGTGCACCAATATCTGCAGCTCCCGGTGTATAGGAAGTGCTTAAAGCGTTTGAATCGCTGAATGTTCCGTCACCGCTTGTCGTCCATACAGGCGAAGCAACTGAATCCCCCATATATCCCGTTAAATAGGCATCCCATGATGCGCATATTGACTGTCCCGGTCCCGCAGAGGTATAAACTTCCGGGGTGTTTTGCGCATCGGCTGCACAGCAAAATAAAATGATTGAAATGAAATTGATTTTAATAAAATGCCTCATGAATAAAACTGAGCTTGTTAATATATGTTACGAAAATATTGGTCACAGGTTGCATTCCTTTAACAACATGCGAATATTACCCCGGTATGGTTAAGATAGTAAAAAGAATAATTTGAATTTTATTAACGTTGCACTGTTTCAAATTTATAAACATCACGGTTTACACTGATGTTTCGTATTAATTAAATTAGCATCTTGCACTTGAAATTATAATATGCAAAACGGACTATTATCATGTTGACACAACAAAATACTATTGAGATAAAACCAAGGAAAAAGGTGATGATCCTTATTTTGCTGCCGTCTCTTTATTTCACTTTTAATTTTTGCAATAATATTCATAGCGAAATTACCGGCAATACATCCTTTTCAATCGGAATATTATTCAATGTAGCCATCAGCCTGGCATTAGCTGTTGTGTCCGGTTATGTTGCAGGGTATTCTATAAAGAGAATGTCTGATACGGGACCGGGACTGGTGCTTAATAAGGAAGGTTTTACAGATAATTCAGGTCTTGTTTCTGCCGGGCATATCAGCTGGTCGGATGTGGAAGAAATAAACAGCAATAAAGTTGGTTTTGTCCGTTGCGTAATTGTGAAGGTTAAAAACCCTGAAAAATATATAGCCAACCAAAAAAGCCCGTTTAAACGAACCTGGCTGAAGCTTGAAAACCGCTATTATGGTTCACCTGTAAATATTTCTGTTGGCGGATTAAAGATTAAGTTCAAAGATTTATTCCGGGTTGTGCAGCAGCATTATCTTTCATCGCATGTGGAAAGCCGCACCAGCAGGCTGAAGCATGAAAAAGATGTGATACAGCAGGAAAAAACAGAATTAGTGAACTCTATTAATTATGCAAAAAGAATCCAGGCCGCTTTGCTGCCTTCTAATGCAACAATTGAACAGCATTTGGGCGAATGCTTTATCTTGTTTCTTCCCAAAGATATTGTTTCCGGAGATTTCTACTGGGTAAATACATGGAACGAATGGGTGTTTTTTGCCGGGTGCGATTGCACAGGTCACGGAGTGCCGGGTGCGCTCATCAGCATTGTATGCAATAACGCACTTAACCGTACGCTGAAGGAATATGGAATTATTCAACCATCAAGAATTCTTGATAAAGTAGCGGAGCTAATTACAGAGAGCATTGGCTCTGACGCTGAGGTAAAAGACGGAATGGATGCGAGTGTTTGTGCATTCAATAAAAATACGCGTGAATTATTTTGGGCAGGAGCCAATATTCCCTTATGGATAGCAAGAGAAGATACTTTTTATGAATTGCTCGAATTCAAACCCGATAAGCAGCCCATCGGGCCGGTTGAAAACCGTGTTCCTTACACCAACCATAAGATAGAAATAAAAAAAGGTGACATACTTTACCTTTTCAGCGATGGATATGCTGATCAGTTTGGAGGAGAGCAGGGCAAAAAGCTTACAAGGAAGAAATTCAAAGAATTATTAATGCGGCAACGTGGTATTTCGCTGCATGACCAACATAATAACCTGCTCAATTTCCATAAGGAATATAAAGGATACATTGACCAGGTGGATGATATCCTGGTGATGGGCGTACGTGTAGAGCATTAATATTTTTTTGCCGCTTTTTGTCTTTTTGAAATAAAATAGTGGATTAAAAAAATCCCGGTTTCCTCTTTTGCTTAGAATTATTAGATTAGCATCTTGAATTTGAAAATTATAATTTTGATTTAATTCAATCCCGCAGCACCCTACTGAAATAAAGAAAATTCTGCAGGTAAATGAAACGTAACACTATGAAAAAAATATTTCTTCTCACAACAATTGTATTTACAGTAAATATAGCCTGTGCCCAGTGGCAGGCGGATACACGCCTTACCAACGACACTAACTTTTCTGCCACCTCTTTCAATGGTGCAAGAACTATGACAGCAAGCGGAAATGTGCTGCATGTTATATGGTCTGAAGACCGTGACGGGAACCGCGAGATATACTGCAAACGTTCACCAGATCAAGGCTTAAGCTGGGGAGCTGATGTGCGGCTGACAAATAATATTGCCGGCTCCATATTTCCTTCTGTAATTGCATCCAGTTCAGAGGTGCATGTGGTATGGGAAGAATATCGTGATGGGATCAACGGTGAGATTTATTATAAACGCTCTGCAGACGGAGGATTAACCTGGGGAACAGATACACGGCTTACATTTAACCCTGCCAATTCATTTTCTCCTTCTGCGGCAGTATCCGGTTCTGTTGTACATGTCGTATGGTTTGACCAGCGTGACGGAAATAATGAAATATATTATAAGCGATCCCCGGATGGAGGCTTAACATGGGGAGCAGATACTACGTTGACGATTAATATTGCTGCCTCTGCATTTCCTTCGGTAGCAGTATCCGGATCAGAAGTGCATGTGGTATGGGAAGAATACCGTGACGGCAACGGGGAGATGTACTACAAACGTTCAACAGACGGGGGCTTAACCTGGGGAGCCGATACCCGGCTTACGTTTAATGCGGCTAATTCATTTTCGCCTTCTATATCAGTTTCAGGTTCATTGATCAATATTGCATGGCATGATGAGCGTGATGCGAACCAGGAAATATATACAAAGCGTTCGCCTGACGGGGGCTTAAGCTGGGGAACAGATACACGGGTGACGAATGACCCTTCTGTTTCAAGTTATGTTTCTGTAACAGTGTCCGGTTCAAATGTACACGTGGCATGGATTGACGAGCGTGACGGGAATACGGAACTGTACTATAACCGCTCAACGGATGGAGGTATAAGCTGGGGGGGCGATGCCCGGCTCACTAACGACTCTGCCCGTTCAACCGACCCTGCGGTGGATGTAACCGGATCCATTGTGCATATAGTATGGACGGATGCCCGTGATAATTTTCCAGTTTACACCGGCAACTATGAAATATATTATAAGCGTGACTCTACGGGCAATGCTCTCGGTGTTGAAGATGTTATGGAAGATCCCGTGCAGCAAATCAGCATTTATCCAAATCCCAATAACGGAACATTTTATTTCAGTACGAATAAAAGTATCAACTCCGGAAATATAAAAACAACGTTATATAATCTTTCCGGGAAAATAATTTTCGAAAAGAAAGTGAATGTAAATGACCGTATCAAAATTTCAAATACTGATGACGGTATTTATTTCCTGCGCATCACTTCTGAAAATTATACAGTGATGAAAAAGTTTTTAATTGTGAAATAGATGGCGGGAAAAGAAAAATCCAATATGACAGAATATTTATCTTTTTCTTTTAACGACAATAAAGAATTCATCAGCACTTTTGATGAAGTTCCGTTGTGGAGCGCATCATTCGGACTCTTATTGCTTAAGCAGTTAGAATTAAAACCCGGCTTAACTATTATTGACATTGGCTCCGGGGCAGGGTTTCCGTTAATGGAGCTGGCAGGACGGTTTGGTAAATCCTGCAAGCTTTACGGTGTTGATCCCTGGACTAATGCCAACAAACGGGCAAAACAAAAAATAAAAAACTATGGCCTTTCTAATGTTGAAATAATTGAAAGTTCTGCAGAACAAATGCCTTTTGAAGACAATAGTGTTGACCTGGTTGTTTCAAATTTAGGCATCAATAACTTTGATAAACCACAAGCTGTTTTTAAAGAATGTAACCGTGTTTTGAAGCCTAACGGCAGACTTGCGTTAACAACAAACCTGGATGGTCATTGGAAAGAATTTTACAGGGTATTCGAGGCAACCCTTCAACAGCTTGGAAAGACCGGTTTAATGGCTGTTCTTAAACAGGATGAAGAACACCGGGGGACAATTGAAAGTGTTTCAAAATTTTTTACCGGCAATAATTTTAAAGTAAACCGCCATTTTGAAGAAAGCTTTGAAATGAAATTTTTAGATGGCAGCGCTTTTCTGAATCATTACTTTGTGAAATTGGGTTGGCTCACTGCATGGATGAAACTATTCCCAAAAGATGAATTGAAAGAAATATTTTCATCGCTCGAAGAGAACTTAAATTTATATTCAAAAAAATCCGGGAATCTCTCCCTCACCGTTCCCATGGCATTTATAGAAGGGGAAAAAGTATCATAATAATAAATCTCGTTTTCTCCTTGTGTTCAAATCCCAAAAAAACGATGGCTGACATTTTTGATGTCAGCCATTCGGCAATTCATAATCCATCATGGGCTGTTGCCGATAACAGTTATATACTGCCTGTTGTATTTATCCAAAAAAATGTGCCAAACAGGTTTGGTCATAAATTCCTGCAAATGAAAAGTCTTAAAAATACTGTTACTTTTGATTTGATATGGAAACTCTCTCGGACACCAAAGACGGAAATAGATTAAATGAAATATGAAAATATTAATTATTGAAGACGAAGCAGAATTATTGGTTTCGGTTAAATCATACCTGGCCTCAGAGGGATTTTTATGTGAAACGGCTGCTGATTTTGATTCGGCAATTTTATTAATTGATATGTATGATTACGATTGCTTTGTTGTTGACCTGGCCTTGCCGAAAGGAAACGGGCTGGATGTGATAGAAAGAATAAAGAAAAAAAATTCTAACGCAGGGATAATTATTATTTCGGCAAAAAATTCAATTGATGATAAATTAAAAGGATTGGAGCTGGGATCTGACGATTATCTTACCAAACCTTTTCATCTTTCAGAACTGAATGCACGTATTAAAGCAGTTTTAAGGAGAAGAAATTTTGACGGGAAGAATGTCGCTTCTTATGGCGATTTAAAAATTGATCTGAATGCGCATCATGTATTTATTAATGAAAACGAAATCATTTTGACACATAAGGAATATGAGCTTTTACTTTATTTCCTTTCTAACCGGAATAAAGTCTTGCCTAAAGCTGCTATTGCAGAACATTTACTTGGAAACTATATTGACCAGGCAGATTCTTTTGATTTTATTTATTCACACATTAAGAACCTGAGAAAAAAAATTATGGATTCAGGTGGAGCTGATCCTATAAAAACAATTTATGGATTAGGGTATAAATTTCTGAACGTTGAATCTGCTTAGCCGTATTTCCCTGTATTATGTTATTGTATCGCTGTCCGTTTTTACAGCGGGAGGATTATTTTTTTATACAACATTCAGGCATGAAGTGTATGAGGAACTGGATGAACAGCTGCGTGATGAAAAGAGAAATATAGAACGTATTCTCAGCAGTTCAGATACAATTCCGTTTTTTTATTCTGCTGTTAACTCACAAATTATAATTCACCCTGCACCTTCTGACCTTAGCATTAAATTACAGCGCATAGATACTATTATAGTGCATGCATACGAGGGAAAAATTCCCTTCAGGCAATGGCGGTTTACTTTTAATACGGATAAAAAGAATTTTATAATTGTGATAAGAAAGTCGCTTATTGACCTTGAAGATTTATCTGAAAAAATTATATATGCTTTTTTTATCAGTTTCATTACGCTATTGCTTGGTTCACTTGCAGTAAACTTTGTTCTCATAAAATATACATTGCGCCCTTTTTATCAAACGCTTCATCAGCTTCGTAAATACTCACTTGACCATTCAGGCCGCCTTAAAGTCGGACATACCAATACCAAAGAATTTAAAGAGTTGAATAAAACGCTTGAATTGATGACAGAGAGAATTCAGCAGGATTATAAAAAAATAAAAGAGTTTACCGAAAATGCATCACATGAAATTCAAACACCGCTGGCAATAATTCAGAGCAAACTGGAACTCCTCATGCAATTTGAAGATATGGGCGATCAGCAGGCTTCCTTAATTCAAACTGCGCATGAAGCTGCGGACAGGCTTTCCCGAATTAATCAAACTTTAATTTTACTGACTCGAATAGAAAACAGGGAATTTATTTCAAACGAAAAGATTGATTTTGGAGAATTAACCAGCTCATTGCTTTCTCAAATGAATGAACAATTTCTTTTAAAGGGATTAAAAACAAAAATCACCGCGCACGAACCATTCTTTTATGCCATTCATAAAACACTTGCAGAAATTCTTATTTCAAATTTATTGGTGAATGCTTTGCGTTATTCGGATGCAGGATCGGAAATAAATATCAACATCACCAAAAATTCATTCTCCATTTCAAATCCCGGAAAGCCTTTTTCTTTCGCGCCTGAAAAATTGTTTCAGCGCTTTTTCAAAAAGACATCTTCTTCAGGGTCAATGGGCATTGGTTTGTCGTTGGTTAAAACAATTGCCGATGTTCATCACTTAAAAGTGAACTACTCCTTTAAAAATTCTCACCACATTTTTGCGTTGGTGATCTGAATCCAGATTTCATCCAGAATCAGGTTGTAATTTTTCCGAAAAAAAAAGATGATGAAGCATTTAATATTAATGGTTTTTGTATTTTACAGCTGTTTGTCCTGCAGCAATAATGAAGCGAAAAATGCAGGAAACAATCAAACAAATTGGGAGCGGGTAAAAGAAGCCGTCCGGGAACAGGATGATAAAAAGAAAGGTAAAAAGGGGGATGATCGGAAGAAGAAAAAGGATGAGGATAAGAAAGCCGAAAAAAAGGAGAATGGAAAAAAAGAGAACGGAAAGAAAGATGAAACAGCCGGCACTAAAAAAGAAACAGTTGATTTTCCTTATTCCGATCATTTAGGAATTATTCATACCTGGGAAATGCCGGCAATGCTTACTGAAATTTCCGGCATTGCCTGGTATGAACAGAATAAAATAGCTGCCGTGCAGGATGAATCAGGAATTATATTTATTTATAATCTCGCAGAGAAAAAGATTGAAAAAGAAATATCTTTCGGTACTAAAGGGGATTATGAAGGCATCACCGTTACACCTAAAGCATTTTATGTGTTGAGGGCTGACGGGACAGTTATAGAAGTATCAAAAATCGGGAATGATACTAAAGAATACGATACACCTTTAGAAGTAAAAGATGATACTGAGGGAATTTGTTATGATGCTAAAAATCAAAGGCTGCTCATTTCCCTTAAAGCTTCAGGAGATGCGCTTCCGGGCACTAAAAATATTTATGCATTCAGTCTCGTTTCCCATAAATTAAGTGATGCCCCGGTGTTTACTATAAACACAAACGATACCATATTTGAAATGGGAAGTGGCGGTAAAAGGAAAGATTTATTTCAACCTTCTGAAATTGCAATGCATCCCAAAACAGGTGAATTGTATTTTACAGGCGGTACTAACTCATCCCTGCTCATATTAAATAATGCAGCAAAAATCCGTTTTTACACTTTACTGAACCCGGCTGATTTTCCGCAACCCGAAGGAATTGCAATTTCGCCTATAGGAGATGTTTATATTTCAACAGAAGGCGTAAAAAGTGCGGGGAAAATAATGAAGGTTAATTTAATCAATAAGCAGATAAACTAATATTCCAATCGGCTGAATGGTGAAATAAAATTTGTTTTTGAATTAAAAAAACTTTTGCGTCAGTCTCCTGAAAACGGAGGCTTTGTCGAACATGTTTCGTCTATTGTACCACCAGTTTTCCCTTGTCGGCTATTTTGTTGTTGCAGTTCAGGCGGTAAAAATACATCCCGGCAGCAAGGTTATTTTTTTCTATGGCAATCTCTCCTTTTTTTACAGCGCATTGTCTTACCAGTTTACCATTGCAATCCATTATCTCAAAAGAGTAAATGTTTTTTGGCTGGTAGTCGAATGAATATATTGTTGATTCAGAAAAAATATTTTTGAAGATAGTGCCTTTAACATGCTGCTGCGCATCAGGAAGCGAAGTTGAAAGCATAAGTTCAACGTTATCCAGGTAATAGTAGATATCCGTTGTAAAACAGGCAGCACCTGAAAATGCAAGAACGTTGGAGTTGGGTGGTGCAGCAAATGAAAAGCTATGATGCTTCCAGGATACATTAGAAATTGAATCAAAAGGAACACACCCCACCAGGGTAACGGAAGGGTTGGTGGTCGGGCATCCGGGAATAACGGTATCAATATTTGTATAGACGCAAAAGTCAGAAGAGCCTAATATGAACAAACCGGATTGGCAGTTCATAAGATCAAAAGAAATAGTGTATGTATTGCCGGTAGTAAGGGCATTGGGAAGCACCTGGTAAATGGCTTCATTGTAAACCGGTGAAATATTGCGGGTATGAAATCCGACATAAGCAGGACCGTTAGTGCCTGCATTGGGAACAGGTCCGGGCAGGCAATTGCCATAGTTAGGTGTTCCGTTGCAGTACAGTTCGGCATGTGGTACTCCATGGACAGGCATGGCATTGGGCGGTTTCCATCCTATTACCTGGATAAATGCACCATTAGGCGAATAGGTAGGGCAAGTGCCGGTATAACCTTCAAAATCACCATTGGCAACGAGGTTTTGCGCGAAGAGTATGCGCGCCATGCAAACAAAGACAAAGAGTGCAGAAATTTTTTTCATAAGGATGTGGTATTTATGAATCTTAAAATGGAAATTCAGCCATTCAGGAATTTTTTGGGTACTCAAAGATAAGTACCTTTATTGAACTTTTTAAATTTTTATACAGTTTTATATTTAGAGTTTTCAGGAATGAAATAAATTTACTGTCAATGATAATTTTGCTGTCAACAGAATAAATTGTATTTTTATGGTTTCAAATCATACCCTGATTTCAAAAATTTCCAAGAAATGAAAAAACTATATTTATTATCTGGCATACTATTTTTAATTTCAGCTACTGTTTCCGGGCAGTTATCAGTAACTACGGGAGTTACACCGGCCACAATGGTCAATACTATTTTAGGAAGCGGAGTTACCGTTTCAAATGTTACTTATACCGGTGCGGCAAATGCAAGGGGTACTTTTACATGGGGGACGACAGGTAACGGTGGATTTGCCAACGGGATATTATTGACAAGCGGAAGTGCTACAGTTGCCGCTCTTGCGAATACACAGTCAGGACAGGGGCAGGACAACCAACTGGCAACCACCGATGCGCAGCTTAATACTTTAACAACCGGGCAAACCCAGGATGTCTGTAAATTGGAATTTGATTTTTCCGTGGCTTCTGATTCAGTGGCTTTCAGTTACATTTTTGCTTCGGAAGAATACAGTGACTATGTTAATACTCCCTGCAATGATGTATTTGGATTTTTCATCAGTGGTCCGGGAATCACAGGGCAAAAAAATATTGCCATTGTTCCGGGAACCAATCCTCCTGTGTCCATGACAATTAACAATGTTAATAATGGTTTAGCCGCTCATGGAGTTCCTCCTCCCGGACCGTGCGAGTATTGCCAGTATTTCATGGACAATACTGTGCCCGTGGCATACACAACTGCTTATGATGGCTTAACGACAACTCTGGTAGCAGGCAGCTTAGTGCAGCCATGTGCAACCTATCATATTAAACTGGCCATTGGTGATGTATGTGACGGTATTTTTGATTCAGGGGTATTTCTTAAGGCAAATAGTTTTTCTTCTTTTGGCCCGAATCATATTTTGGTTAATGGTGTTTCTCATGAAACCGGTGACAGTGTGTTTGTCTGTCCCGGATCATCGGTTACTCTTTCAGCGAATCCTGCTCCAAATTATTTGTGGAACACAGGAGCCACTACCCAAAGTATTGTTGTCAATGAGGCTAATTTACTTCCGAATGGTATTTATCAATTGCAAATTGCATTTGGAAATTGTTTTACTTTTTCAACTATCAGGGTCGTGTTCCAGGGTCCTTCCGCTACAATTACCCCTTCGGGGCCTACCACATTTTGCTCAGGTTCCAGTGTTACCCTGAATGCGCCAACGGGAGCCAATAAAACATATCAGTGGAAAAAAGGAACTAATCTTATTTCGGGAGCTACGCTGTCTTCTTATACTGCAACTACAGGAGGCAATTACAGGGTGACAGTAACAAATACCGCAACAGGCTGTTCTAAAACAACAGGAAGCCCGACAGTAGTAACAGTTAATACACTTCCTGCTGCAACCATAACCCCGCAGGGACCTACGACATTTTGCGCAGGCGGAAGCGTTGTATTACAGGCAAACACCGGAACAGGATTAACGTATAAATGGAAAAAAGGCAGCAGCTATATTTCAGGAGCCACTTTATCAAATTATACTGCTGCTATTGCGGGCAACTACAGGGTGCAAGTAACAAAAAGCAATGGTTGCTCAAAAACTTCAGCATTGGTAGCGGTTAGTGTTCCATGCAAAGAAGGTGTCCCGATAACTATCGGGATAGATTTTACTGTTTATCCGAATCCTAACTCCGGAGAATTCACCATTAAATTTTCAACCAAACCAACTTCTCCCATACAAATTGAATTGACTGATGAAATTGGAAAAGTTGTAAAAAGATTTGAAACAGCTGCTGAAACTATAGTAATTAAAGAAGCAACCCTCACAAAAGGGATTTATTGTCTGACAGTAAGAAATAAAGATAAGGTTACGATAAAGAAAATTAATATTGTTAAGTAAAGTTTTTCGGCAGCTTTTTAATTTATTGTGTCATCGTTCACCTGGTAAAAAATTGTGACAACAGAGCAATATCCAAAGGTTTATTTATACAGGCGAATAGTTCAGGCAAAACTTTTCATTGATACTAACTATGCCGACAACATTAATCTTGACCATATTGCTGATGAAGCCTATTTTTCAAAATTTCATTTCATCCGCCTTTTTAAAAAAATTTACGGCAAGACTCCGCATCAATACCTGATAGTCGTGAGAATTGAAAAATCAATGCAGCTTTTAAGAACTAATATTCCTGTAACGGAAGCTTGTTACGCTGTCGGCTTTGAAAGTGTAAGCTCTTTCAGCGGGCTTTTCAAGCGTATAGTTGGAATGATGCCGTCTGCTTATTTAATACAGCAGCAACAAATCAAAGCACAAATTTTAAAAACCCCTCTCCAATTTATCCCGGGTTGTTTCGCAGAAAAAAACGGCTGGTCGAAATAAAGCAATTTTGAAGAAGTGATTTTTAAATTCATTGCTGACTTTTGCGCCATTATTAACAATCAAAAAAAATTACGACTATGATAACAAGAATGAATCATGTCAGCATTTTCGTGCTGGACCAGGACAGCGCGTATGAGTTTTATGTAAACAAGCTCGGATTTAAAGTACATACCGATGCACCCATGGGACCGGGCATGCGCTGGCTCACAGTTACTGCGCCTGAGCAGCCCGATCTTGAAATTACTCTTATGGCAATTACGGACGGAATGATGTTTACCAAAGAAACTGCCGAACAAATGCGTAACCTGGTGAAGAAGGGAACATTTGGCTTCGGAGTGTTTGAGTGCAACGACATTTACGCGACCTATGAAGAGTTGAAAAAAAAAGGAGTTGAGTTCACCAAGCCACCAAAAGAAGAATTCTACGGAATTGAAGCATTGCTCAAAGATGATTCAGGAAACTGGTTTTCACTCGGACAAAAAAAATAAATATGGAAACAAAAATTCAGCTCAGGCATCCAGCCGGCAAAAATGCCGTAAGCATGGATAAGGCAAAGTATGACGTGTTAAAAAAAATCCTTTTGAACCTTCTGAAGACAAAAGGCGAATCAACTCATGCAGATATTCTGCAGGCAATAACAGGGGATTTTAAAAAGAACAAAACAAAATTTCCAGGTTCTGTGGAATGGCACATGGAATGGGTTAAACTTGACTTAGAAGCAAGAAAAAAAATTAAACGAAAGGGAGACAAATCACCCGTAAAATTTGTACTTGCCGGGCGGGATAGTCTTTAGTTTATCGCTGAAGCATGGCCTGTGTACAGTGACGGAAATCGTTCAAGCAAACTCCAAACAGTGACCTTTTGGCTTTTAGAGGAGCAGTGAAATAAATTTACTTTTGAATGGATAAAAAACCTCGCAGCAGTCTTCGGAAAACGGAGAATCTGTCGTATACAAAAAATTATCTTTTTATCTTTGAAAAAAAATTGGATGCCAACAATTCTTTATATTGCAGGATGGAGATTTTTCTTTTATTCGAATGAAAGTAATGAGCCGGTTCATATCCATGCGCAAAAAGCCGGGAAGGAAGCTAAATACTGGTTGAAAGTAAAAGAGTTTGAAATAGTTGAAGCTTTCAGCTATAAATTATCCCCAAATGATAAAAGAGAAGTAAAGAAAATAATTTATGCGCATTTCGATTATTTTGTTGAACAGTGGAACAATTATTTTAAGAAATGATTTAACATGAAGCAAAAAACAAAAGTCAGTGCAACAGAAAAATTTCTTATTATTGAAACACCGGAGAGAAGCTATTCTTTTTCATGGCACAAAATTTCTTCGCGTTTAGACAAAGCAACCCATTTACAAAGAAGTAATTTTATCGTATCACCTTCGGGTTATGGAATTCACTGGTCTGATATTGATGAAGATTTGTCAATACCTGCACTTTTAGCTGCTCCTAAGAAAAAACAAACTTCCGGAATGTCTGTCAGCGAACCCATGACTGATTATAAGCGCAGGGCCAAAAAGAGAAAATAAGAGAAAATTTTTTTAAAAAGTTTAATTTAATCTTCGATTTCGGGAGAACGAAAAATCATTCAAACAAGACCCTAAACAGGAATCTTTTGGTTTTTGTCGGAGTGGTGAAATGAATTTACTTTTGAATTGATAAGACCCTTGCGAAGATTTCTGAAAACGGAACCCCTGCCCTGCTGTAAGTCCTGTTAATATTGAATTTCAGACTGTTAAGATCAATTGTAAAGATTATTTGATGCCGGAAACATTTGTGCGGATCATCCGATCAAACCAACGGACCACAGGATCATTTGTACGCGTGATGCGATCATTTGTACGGACCATCGGATCATTTGCACGCGTGACGCGATCATTTGTACAGACCGTCCGATCATTTGTACGCATGACGCGATCATTTGTACGGATCGTGCGATCAAACTAACGGATGACAGGATCATTTGTACGCGTGACGCGATCATTTGTACAGACCATCGGATCATTTGTACGGACCACCGGATCATTTGTACGCATGATGCGATCATTTGTACGGATGGCCCGAATGTCTTCCCGGATTACCCGAACAGATGTTCTTGTGAAGAAAACAACACTTCCCGTTTTTCCATGAGATCAGCAAATCATTCAAACAAGGCCCCAAACAGGGACCTTTTTACTTTTTGGCTGAGCGGTGAAATAAATTTACTTTTGAATGGATAAAAACCTTGCGGAAGAGTTTTGAAAACAGAGACGTTGCCGGTAACAAAGAACCTGAAATGACAGGAATGAAAAAAATAACAAATCAGCCGATGATAGAAGAGATGCAAAAAATTGCGAAAGAGCATGGAGGAAAATGTCTGAGCAAAGAATATATCAATCAATATACGCCATTGAAATGGATGTGTTCAAAAGGGCATACATGGGAAGGAGGTCCTTACTTGGTAAAAAGAGGATATTGGTGCGTAGTGTGTTTAAAAGAAGAAGATAAGCAGGAACGCCTGGAACAAATGAAAATATTTGCCAAAAAAAAAGACGGCAGATGCCTTTCTGTAAAATATATAAATGCCGATACTAAATTGAAATGGGAATGCAGCCGCAGGCATATTTGGGAAGAAAGGTTTTCTAATTTAAAAAATCGTGGAGGGAATTGGTGTATCCGGTGCAAAGAAGTGGATCGAAGAAAATTCGAGTTGAAAAAGATGAAAGCAATTGCTGAAAAACGCGGAGGCAAATGTCTCTCGGACAAATATATAAATAAATGTACCAAGCTGACCTGGCAATGCAGTAAAGGACATTCATGGAAAGCTACACCGGGTAATGTAGATACCAATCATTCATGGTGCATGATATGTTCCGGAAAGTTAAAATATACTATTGAAGACATGCAAAAGCTGGCAAAAATAAAAGGCGGATTATGTCTTTCATTAAAATATTTTGACAGAAGCACGAAGCTTACCTGGAAATGTAAAAAAGGACACACCTGGAAAGCGCAACCCAATGCAATAATAAACGAACAGTGGTGTCCTGCCTGCGGGCTTGAGGCGAGTTCGCAAAAGCAAAGAAGCCCCATTGAAGAGTTAAGAACCCTCGCCAAAAAACGGAATGGCAAATTGCTTTCAGCGGATTATATAAACGGTCGCATCCCGGTTATGTGGCAATGCAAAAAAGGACATAAGTGGAAGGCGCGATACAGTGATGTTAAAAACAAACATTCCTGGTGCCCTCATTGCGCCCTGGAAAACCGGAGAAGTGGAAATGCAGCTATCATCAGGTAAACAGGAAATCATTCAAACAAAACCCCAAACAGTGACCTTTTGGTTTTTGGCGGAGTGGGGAAATAAATTTACTTTTGAATGGATAAAAAACTTTGCTGTGGAATCCTGAAAATAGATACACTGTCGGGTAGAAAAAAACTTTCCTATGAACGAATATGATGTTATAAAAGAAATAGAAAAAGAGTTGCGGGTCAATTTAGAAAAACATGAAAATGACGGTGTTTTTTTCAACCGTTATGTTTTA
>DATEMK010000355.1:0-3820 GCA_035275625.1 Bacteroidia bacterium | reverse complement strand
TTCAAAATATTCATCCACAGGCCCCATGAAATATTCGTAATCATTTTGCTTAAGACCTATGGTACCAATTGATTTTTCAGGATACGCCTGCTTAGCTGAAGAAAGAAAAAAAGCTAAAATGGATAGGCGGATCAATAATGCAATTGCAATCCAAAACAAAACATTGGAAGATTTGAAAAATCGCGACTCTGTCATTTATACTTTTAGGTTTTCCCTGCTTAAAATTTTTGCATCCAGAACAAAAGTTCCAAAAGGCAGTAATGAGGCAACAAATGCAATCAGCGATTTTTTAAAAGACCAGCCATATTTTATTTTCACAAGCAAAAGAAATATGCAAAAAGCAATAAATAAAATTCCGTGAATCCATCCGACATACATGACAGCGTGTGGAAACCCTGCAAAATATTTTAGAGGCATTGCAATAAAGAGCAGGACTAAAAATGAAATTCCTTCTGTAATGGCAATAACCCGGAAAGACTTCATAGAATTAATTGCCCGCATTTGATTTTATTTTTTATTGACACCTTCATTTGCTTTCAAAACTTTTTCTTTTAAAGATTTTTTATAGTCTATTATTTTATCCAGGATTTTTTTATCGCCTGTTGCAATAATTTGTGCGGCCAGTATCCCTGCATTCTGTGCTCCGTTCAAAGCAACAGTTGCAACGGGAATTCCTGCCGGCATTTGTAAAATAGAAAGCACTGAATCCCATCCGTCAATAGAATTGCTTGATTTTATCGGAACGCCAATTACAGGACAAGGTGTAAGCGCAGCCACTACACCGGGCAAATGGGCTGCTCCGCCCGCTCCTGCAATAAAAACTTTTATTCCCCGTGCGCTGGCGCCCTTTGAAAGTTCCATAACAATCTCAGGCGTCCGGTGGGCTGACAGTGCATTTATCTCGTAAGGGATTTCAAACTGGTCAAGAATTTTAGCGGCTTCCTGCATCAATGGTAAATCAGATGTGCTGCCCATGATTATGCTTACAATTGGATTCATAAATTTAACTTTTCGGTAAAAATAAATTCTTTTTTGGGTTATTTGGTTACTAAGTTATTAAAGTTCCATTCATTTTAGGGATTATTCAATATCCCAATAACTCAATAACAAATAACTAATTTCGCCAACTGCCGTCAAATGCCAACCATCAAATTAAAGGATAAAGAATTTACCGTAATGATAGCATCTGAAAAAATTCAGTTGCGGGTAAAGGATATTGCTTCTGAAATAAACACTCAATATCACGGAAAACAACCCTTATTTCTTGGCGTTCTGAATGGAGCATTTTTATTTATGGCTGATCTTTTTAAAAATATTAATCTCCAATGCGAGATTTCATTTATAAAAGTTACTTCTTATGTCGGGACAGCTTCATCAGGCCAGCTAAAAAATCTGATAGGTTTGAATGAAAATGTTTCAGGCCGTGATATTATTGTGGTGGAAGACATTGTTGATACAGGTGATACCATGAAATATTTATTGGACGAATTGAAAAAACAAAACCCGGCTTCTGTAAAACTTGCCACTATATTATTCAAACCCGAAGCCTTGAGGCAGGATGTAAAACCTGATTATGTCGGGTTTGAAATTCCTCCGGCATTTGTGGTTGGGTATGGGCTCGATTATGACGGGCTTGGGAGAAATTTGAATGATATTTATGTTTTGAAATAAGTTAAAGCTTAAACTCTGATGCTCAATATCGTTCTCTTCGGTCCTCCCGGTTGCGGCAAAGGAACCCAATCTGCAAAGCTGATTGAAAAATATAATCTTGTTCATCTTTCTACAGGAGATATTTTGAGAAATGAAATTGCAAATGGAACTGCATTGGGTTTGGAAGCAAAAAAATTAATGGATAAAGGAATTCTTGTTCCTGATGAAGTGGTAATCGGAATGATCAGCTCAAAACTTGACGCAAATAAAAAAGCAAACGGTTTTATTTTTGATGGTTTTCCCCGCACGCAGGCCCAGGCCGCAGCGCTCGATAATTTGCTGAAAGAAAAAGAGACTTCAATAACCGCCATGCTTGCTTTGGAAGTGGAATATGATGAATTGATCAGAAGAATTTTACATCGTGGCAAAGACTCCGGTCGCCCAGACGATCAGAATCCAGTAGTTATTGGCAAACGTGTTGATGAATACAACAATAAAACTGCACCACTAATTGATTATTATAAATCACAAAATAAATTTTATTCCATTAAAGGCAATGGAACCATTGATGAGATTTTTACAAAGTTGTGTGCCGTAATTGATAAACTTTAATGTACGCTGTATAATTTAGACTGCACGATTTTTCTCAAATCGTAAATCGTACATCCTAAATCGTAAATCAAAAGATGGCAGACTCCAATTTCATAGATTATGTTAAGATCAACTGCCGCTCAGGTAAAGGCGGAGCGGGTTCCGCGCATTTTCACCGCGACAAACAAAATCCGAAAGGCGGACCTGATGGAGGTGATGGCGGAAGAGGCGGACATATTATTGTGAGAGGGAATAAACAATTGTGGACGCTTCTGCATTTAAAATACCGCAAACATGTGATTGCCAAAGACGGAGAAAAGGGCGGAAGCGCATTAAAAACAGGTGCGAATGGAAAAGACGAAATTCTTGAAGTGCCGCTTGGCACCACGGCAAAAGATTTTGATACCGGAGAATTTTTATTTGAAATAGAAAATGACGGACAGGAATTTATTCTGGCAGAAGGCGGCAGGGGCGGAAAGGGAAATGATTTTTTTAAATCCGCTACCAATCAATCACCGCATAATGCACAACCCGGTGAACCCGGAAAGGAAGAATGGAAAGTCCTGGAGTTAAAATTAATGGCTGATGTGGGACTGGTCGGATTTCCGAATGCAGGAAAATCAACTTTGCTTTCCGTGGTTTCAGCAGCGAAACCTGAAATTGCAAATTATCCTTTTACCACGCTGGTACCTCAGCTTGGAATGGTTTATTACCGCGACAACCGTTCATTCGTAATGGCTGATATTCCCGGTATAATTGAAGACGCACATCTTGGAAAAGGCTTAGGATTACGTTTTCTCCGTCACATCGAACGCAATTCCATTTTACTTTTCATGATCCCTGCTGACACCAATGATTTAAAAAAAGAATATAAAATTCTGCTGAACGAACTTAAACTCCACAATCCTGAATTGCTTGACAAGAAAAGAGTGATTGCCATTTCAAAATGTGATATGCTGGATGATGAGTTGTTGAAAGAATTAAAAAAATTAGCGCCAAAAGATAAAACCAACGATGGAGAAAAAGTTCCCGTGGTTTTTATTTCTTCAGTTGCGATGAGAGGAATTGATGAGTTAAAGGATGTGTTGTGGAGGATGCTGAATTAAGCACCAGGTGCAAATATTAAGACTAAATAATTCATGACTGAATTTTTAAAGGAAATTGATACCCGACTCTTTCTTTTAATCAATAACCATCATTGCAATTTTTGCGACATCATTTTTTATTGGGTGAGCTATCGCTTTACCTGGATCCCGCTTTACATTTTTCTTGCTTTTCTTATTTATAAAAATTGCAAAAACGAATTTTGGAAAATATTGGTTGCTGTTGCCGTTTTAATTTTATTCACGGATCAACTTTCTGTTTTTATAAAAGATCATGTGATGCGTTACCGTCCTTGCCATAATTTAATTCTTCAATCGCAAATCCATTTAGTCAATGGCGAATGCGGAGGACAATTCGGGTTTGTTTCCTCACATGCAGCAAATTCAGCAGGGCTTTCTCTGTTTTTAATTTTGTTATTCAGAAAAAAAATAAAATGGATACCTTCTGTTTTAATAGCTTGGTGCTTAATTGTTTC
>DATEMK010000354.1:0-8443 GCA_035275625.1 Bacteroidia bacterium | reverse complement strand
TTCGTAAACTATATCATATTTCTTTTTGTCAAGCTCCTGTGAAAGTTTGTGATAAAATGCTGAAGAGAAGAACTTTTTTCTTCCGGCTATCGGGGGCAGCCAGCTTTTTTCGAGATGTACCATGGGTCTTGGAGTTTAAAGAGCAACTCAAATTTAGGTAAATGTTGCGGTGAAAACCAAGTAGCTGTTAATAACTTAACATTAATTTAATATTGCAGGGATCAATGCGATAAAAACAGGCCTGGAATTCAATTATAAATATGTTTTTCCAATAAATACCTTCTCCGCCTTGTTTTCATTTTCTGAAACAATTTGCCTGAACCATGAATTTTGAACCTCTGCCAGCTTTGCTGATTTTTTATAAAGTTTTTTCTTTTTCTTTTCCGGTTGTGGAACTTCGGATGCAGAAGAATTTAAAAACCTGAATAACCGTTTGTATTCATATTCATAATTACTCACAAAATCTTTTTGCTTTACCTGCAGTATGCCGTTGCAGATGGAAGAAAGGATGTTATCAGGAGAATTTTCAAGAACGTATTCATCATTTAAAAACACATCTTTGAACTGGTGAATATATTTGGCGCACAAATCGCTCACGATATAATTGCTGAACAGTTCTTTGAAAGTTACCGGCCGGGGAAACGTATAAGCAAGTATCACGGCTGAAGGCTTTGTTTTATTGCAATAAAGCTGCATGAGCTTTAAAAATGCTTCGTAACAATTTTTGCCTTTGCTGACTTCTTCAAATACGGCAGGAGTAAACTCAGAGGTAAGAAACCGTTTATCATTTATCAGTTCAAAAAGCAATTCAAAAAAAACAGTATTATGGATTCCGAATGATGCTTTTGGAAATTTGAGCAGGTTGTCAATGAGCAAATCTGTCCCGTCAAATACACAAATTTCAGGATGCCTTTTCAGCAGGTTAACAAGGTAACCGGGGTCTTCATTTTGTTCGTGCGAAATAAAAACAATTTGCAGGTTCTTTTTCTTTTCTGAAACAATCATGGCTGTAAGATTTTTTCAAATCTATTTTGCCAATTTTAAATCAGTATGAAGTAAAAAATATGATTATGTTAAAAGTAAAAAATCAGGCATTTACTTTTTCTGCATTTTTTGCTTTGTATTCTTCGTAAAGCAAATGCACAATACCGTCTGACAAGCCAATTTGCGGAACAATCATTTCTTCAATTCCCCCGTTTTTCATCACGGCAAGAAAAATTTTTGCGGCAGGAACTATCACATCCGCACGGTCAGGATTCAGGCCTAATACAGTTGTCCGTTCTAAAACGCTGAAGCCGCTGATGTATTCATGGAGCTCTTTCAGCTTGTCATAATATACCGGCTTATTATCTTTTTTGCGGAGCATTTTAAAAAGCTTATTAATATTTCCACCGGAACCAATAGCCGTAAGCGGATGCGCATTTTGAGTAATTTCTTTTATTTTATCTTTAAAAAAACTCCAGTACTCTTTTGAAACCGTGTCATGAAGAAAACGAATGGTTCCTACATTAAAGGATTGCGAAAAAACAATTTTGTCTCCTGAAAACAAAGTAAGCTGTGTGCTTCCTCCGCCTACATCAATGTAAAGATAAGAATGGCCGTGTTCAAGATGCTCGGCAATATGATTTGAATAAATGATTTCTGCTTCTGTTTTTCCGTCAATGATTTCAACCTGTATGCCTGCTTCTTTTTGTATGCGCTCAATAATTTCGCTTCCGTTTTCAGCATCGCGCATGGCAGATGTGGCGCAGGCGCGATAACTCACGGCATCAAAAACTTTGATGAGGTATTTAAATGCCCTCATCGTATCCACCAGTTTTTTTATTTTTTCCTCCGCTATTTTCTTCAGCAAAAATGCATCATCTCCGAGGCGGATGGGCATGCGGATGAGTTCATTTTTTTTGAAGTGCGTGTTGCTGCTGTCTTCAATTACATTGCATAAAAGCAATCGTACAGCGTTGGAGCCAATGTCAATTGAGGCGAATCTCATCTAATTGTTTGTTTTCTGTTTGCAAAGCTACTTTTTCTTTTTTAAGATATTTATAAATATCATCCTGTGCACGCACTTTTGTTTTTGATTCTGTAGTCCGGTAAATGTTATCCTGCTTTTCGTTAATCATCCGTGCCTTTACATTATCACGCCACTGTATTTCGAGAATATCTTTCAGCTCTTTTTGAATGCCTTTGTCAAAAACCGGAACCACGACTTCGGAACGGAAATCAAGATTGCGTGACATCATATCAGCGGAAGCGAAAAAATATTTTTCTTCTCCTTTATTACAGAAAATAAAAACGCGGCTGTGCTCAAGGTATTTGTCAACTATGCTGATGGCTTCAATATTTTCACTGATGCCTGCCACACCGGGAACCAGGGCGCAAATTCCTCTTATGATCAATCTTACTTTTACTCCGCAACGGCTTGCTTCATATATTTTTGAAACGAGTTCTTCATCCACCAGGCTGTTCATCTTTAAAAAAAGCCATGCTTCTTTTCCTTCCCGCGCATGTTTAATTTCTTTTTCAATTAATGAAACTAATTTTTTTCGCATAAAAAAAGGCGCAACCAGCAAATGGTTATAATGACCTGTTTTATAATTGTCCGTATAAAAATTAAAAATCTGTGCAACGTCCTGTGTAATTCTTTTGTCGTAAGTCAGCAGGCTGTGGTCGCAATATACTTTTGCAGTGTCTTCATTAAAATTTCCGGTTCCGAGATGTGCATAATAATGGTTGTGCCCGTTTTCTTCTCTCGTGATCAAAAATAATTTTGTGTGTACTTTTAATCCGGGCACACCGTAAATAACTTTTGCGCCTTCCTCCTGCAGCCGGTTCGACCAATAAATATTCCGCTCTTCATCAAAACGCGCCTGCAATTCCACCACCGCTGTTACCTGCTTCCCGTTTTTCACCGCATTGATCAGCGCATTTACAATGTTTGAATTTCTTGCCACACGGTAAAGTGTAATGGAAATGGATTTTACTTTCGGATCAATCGAAGCTTCGCGCAATACATCAATGATGTGATGGAACGACTGGTAAGGATAGGTCAGCAAAATATCTTTTCTGCGGATGACTTTTAAAATGCTGTGGTCTTTTTTCAGGTCAGGATGCGACAAAGCGGGAGGAAATTTATATTTCAATTCGCTTTTGCCGATGTTGGGAAAATTTATGAAATCAATAAAATTATGGTAGCGTCCGCCACTGACGGTATTTTCATCGCGGAGAAACCGCAATCTTTTGGTGATAAATTTTAAAATATCGGGAGCAATCGTTTCATCATATTCCAGTCGCACAGGGTCGCCTTTTTTTCTGCGCTTAATGCTTTCTGAAATTTTTTTCACCAGGCTTTTTGAAACATCCTGTTCAATATCCAGCTCTGCATCACGCGTCAGCTTTATCGTATAGGCTTCAGCGGTTTCAAAGTTAAAGCTGTAAAAAATATCGCGCAGGCAATAACGGATCACATCATCCAGCAGCATGATGTATTTATTTTCTTTTGGCAAAACCAGGAACCGCGAAATTTTATCGGTAGGAATTTCAACCAAAGCATATTTATTTTTTTTGTCAATCCTGTTCAATTTAATGGCGAGATATATCGCCCGGTCTTTGAGCCACGGAAATTGCGGAGCCTGGTCAAGCATGATGGGGACCAATGCAGGAAAAACATGCTCATGAAAATATTCGCGCACAAACTGGCCCTGGTCTTCAGTGAGCTGCTTTTCATTGATCATAAAAATATTATGCAGCTCCAGCTCTTTGAGAATGGTTTGATAAGCGTCTTCAAAACGGTCCTGCTGCTCCGAGGTTTTTGCAAGAATTTTATTGAGCAGCATTTTCGGATCTTCGCCAAGAATGTTTTTTACTTTGCCCCCGATTTTTTGCATGCGCCTTAAAGTAGCCACACGCACACGAAAAAATTCATCACGGTTGCTCGAAAAAATTCCCAGGAACCGCATCCGTTCAATTAACGGCACCCCGGGATCATTGGCTTCCTGCAATACCCTTTCATTAAAAGACAGCCAGCTGATTTCACGGTTTATCAGCATCAACGGTTCTTTGTTCATTTCACCTCTAAAATAACAAAGAAAAACTAAAATTTCGGGTTCAGGATTTCAGGCTGCAGGTTGTTATCTGCCGGGTTTGTTTTTTTATTTGATGAAGCGGCCGGTTTTTTTGCTGCTTTCTTTTTTGTTTTTTTCTTTGCTGAAACTTTTTTCTTCTTTCCCAGTTTTTTTGAAAGTTGTCTTACAACTTTTTTAATTGCCTTTTCAACTTTTTCCGTCAGCAAATTCTTTTCATCTTTTATTGCCTCGATAAGAGCTGAATGAATTTTAGCTTCTAATTTCTTTCTTTCTTTCTTTTCCATAAAATATTTAATTTGTTCAACATCAAAGAAATCATAAAAATTCAAATTGGCTTAACATTGCCTGAATCCTTAACAATTTCTTAATATGTGAAAATAGTTAACCAAAGGTAAGAAATTTGCATCAATACTGCACCACTACCTTCTCATTCAAAACGCCTTCTTTTATTTTCCCGCAGATTTCGCAGATTTCCGCTGATTTCTTTTCTGCGGCATTTGCGAAATCTGCGGGAAACTCTTCGGTATTTCAGGCTGACCCACTGCCCATTCATCAGACGCTAAGAGTTACCCCTGCAATGCAAGCGGGATTGACAAATGATTTAATGAGCATTGAAGATATTGTAAGACTGACTGAAAAATAATTACATTTGCTTATGTTAACAAAAACCCGATGCTCTAAACATCGGGTTTAAAAAGCAATGTAATAATATGAGTACTACATTAAAAGTCGGTGACAACGTGATGTTAAATTCATCTAATCTGTTTAAAATGACAGTTAGTAAGGTTGATCAAGATCAAGTTACTTGTGTATTTTGGAATCAAGGGCTAAATAAATTTGATATTGCATATTTTCCGCCCGCCTGCCTAACCATAGTAGCCTAAAGTTTTAAAACTTCTTTTTAAAATAGAAGTATCCCCAAAAACCATATTTTAGTTTTTTGGATTGAAATTCCTTTGCTTAAATCATAAGCATATTCTATTTGTTTTTTTATCATTTATCATTTTTATTTCAAACTGTACCACTACCCATAGTGTCGGGGCATTTGATTGTCAAACAGGGGTATTTGATTGAAGAAGCCCTGTTTTCGGTTAGAACCTGCCGGTATTTCCTTATATAGAATTCCGTATCTGGTCAGAGAAAGTCCATATCTTATAAGAATCTAAGCCAATTCAATAAGAGTGCATCCATATCTTGTTAGAGAAAAAGGGTATTTTAAAAGAAGACATCCACCTTCAATTGTTTTCCAGCCTCAAATTATCTTTTCCCGGCTTTAAACCCAAAACCGAAGAATTACTTTTGCCCAACCATGAACCCAGCAAAAAAAATCTTTCTGCTTCTTTTCATAACTCCAGTACTCACATTACTGTTAAATATTGCCATCGTAACAGAGCGCAATCCTTTTTATTCATCCTGGTCCGATCCAACGTATGATTACATGTTCAACGGATTAAACCTCGCATCCGGTCATTTCAAAGCCGGTCATGCCGATCATCCCGGAACACCTTTACAAATTTATTCAGGGATCACCCTGAAATTTTTTCATTTGTTCCGCAGTGAAAAAGATATTGTCAAAGATGTAATCCTGGATCCCGAATGGTACTTGTTCAGGATGTGCATCACCAGCTGCATCCTTATTTCGCTTCCCATATTTTTTGCAGGATGGCTCATGATGAGACTCACCGGAAATATTTTTTATGCGCTCCTTATACAGGCAACGCATCTCGTTTCGCTACGCGCCCTATTCTTTTCGCAAAACCTGATGACAGAATTTATTCTTGTAACAACAGGAATTCTGCTTGCCCCGCTTATTGTTGCTTACGTCTTATCTGAAAATAAAAAACGCGAACGCAATCTCATCCTTGCTGCCGCTATCATCAGCGGAATAATGATTGCAGGAAAAATTTCTTCGTTTCCCGTTATTCTTATGTGGCTCATAATGAGCAAAAATCTGAAACAGGGGCTTACTTTTTTATTGACCACTGTTTTATCATTTGTTTTAATCACCTTTCCGGGATGGCATTGTGCTCCGCAGTTTTTCGGCTGGATTGGCAACATGGCCACTCACACCGGTCAATACGGGCGTGGTGGTGAAGGCTTTGCCAACTGGAATGAGTTTTTTAAGAACATCGGGGCTGCTGCCAATGATGTATGGCTTTTCACCATAACTTTTTTCATCATTACAATTATTCTTATCAAACAGATCATTAATTTTTTTCGGCCCTCCGGGGGTAAACTCGCGGGGGAGAAAAAGCATCCTGCTTCCAAAACCATAAAACCTTTTCTGGGAATCTGGGTGGCTATCGTATTGCAAACCTTTATCGTTTGCAAACATTACTCACCGCATTACTTAATCCCTGCACATTTACTGGTGATTCCTGCATGGTTAATAATGGCACAGGGATTTTTCAGAAGCAGCAAAGAAAAAATTGCAAACAATCAAAATCTCTTTTTCAAAATTATTCCGGTTGCGTTTTCCATATTCTTACTTATCAAAGCAGAACAGGCATATTATTTCTGGCCAGGGTTAAAGCAACCCGATAAGATAATGCTCGAAAAAGTGAAACCCTATAAATATGATTTGATTTTATTGGATTGCACCATCACAGCCCCTTTTCCGCAACCGGCTTTGTTTTTTGGGGTGAACTTTGCCGGTGAACGAGCTGCATGGTATTTTCACGAACTGGAAAAATATTACACAGGATTTTATTTTGTAAACCGCGAATCCGGAAAATTAAAAGGATGGCAGAAGGAGTATGATCCAAAAGAGGTGCTGAAAGACAGCATGAACATACTCTATTATTCTTCAAACGATACATTTAATATAGATTCCCTTCAATGGAAGGAAGGTACTATTCGCGTGGATTCAGTATTCTTCTCTTACAGATTTCCCCCGACCAGGGAATCGGTGTTCGTTGCAAGAATAAAGATGCCGGAGGTCAGAGATCAGAAATCCTGCCCCTGACTTCTGACTTCTGATTTCACACATCAAACCTTTTTCCTACCTTTGCTCCCACATCAAACAAATTAAGTTCCAATTCAATAACATCAAATAAAAATGACAAAAGCAGAATTAGTAAATGAAATTTCTGTAAAAACCGGTGTTGAAAAGCTGGTTGTACAACAAGTAGTTGAATCAACTATGAAAGTAATAAAAGGTTCATTAACAAAAGGCGAAAATGTTTACATGCGCGGTTTCGGAAGTTTCATCTGTAAAAAAAGAGCCGAAAAAACAGGCAGAATCATTACCAAAAACATAACCATCATTATACCTGAACATTATATACCCGCTTTTAAACCCGCTAAAACTTTTGCAGAACGTGTGAAGAATAATGTGAAAGTAGTAAAAGAGGAGAAAGTGGACCCTGAAGATGAATAGTAAAAAAGGTTGAAGTTTAACGTTTGAAATTTTATGTTGCCCCGCGGCCATTAACCTCAAACTTCAAAACTTCAAACCTCAAACCTTCATGCAAACCAAAACTTTACAAATACTTTTAATATCAGGAGCAGCCGTGTTAAGCGTGGCTTTATATCTTGCACCGCGTAAAACGCCTCCTGCTGATAAAACGGCTGTGGCCCAACCCATTGCAAAACAGGAATTTAATTTTGATGATTTGCTGGCGTTTCAAAATAAAAATCTTTCAGAAGAAGAACGCACCAAATCTGAAATCTGGCTCAAAGACCTTCAGCAACCTGCATCCAGGGCGAATTTGAATTTATATGATTCCCTTGCCGGGATATGGGACAGTAAAAGAATGTTTGCGTTGTCAGCTTATTATTATGAACAAAAAGCAGAAAAAGATAAATCTGAAAAAAGCTACATTAATGCATCTTTCCGTTACTTTGATGCGTATAAAAATTCCATTGACAGCACGTTGAAAGCAAACATGGTTGACAGAGCCATAAAAAATTATTCAAAAGTGATCGAGTTGGATTCCAATAATCTCAATGCAAAAACCGACCTTGGGATTCTTTATGCTGAAGCAACTTCAGAACCCATGAAAGGCATCATGATGCTTCGCGAAGTGGTTGCTCAGGACCCGAATCATGAAAATGCACAGTTGAACCTGGGATTTCTTTCGGTAAGATCAAACCAATTAGACAAAGCATTAGAACGGTTCGATAAAGTGCTTGAAATAAATCCCCAACACATTGATGCCTATATATTAAAAGCCCGGGTTTATGTTCAAATGGGCGAAAAACAAAAAGCAATTGATAATTTTGAACAATATAAAAAACGATCAACGGATTTATCAGCCATTCAACAAGTGAACGAGTATATTGCAGAACTAAAAAAATGAAGTCCAATGTTCAGGGCAGGCTGACGCAACGCAGAACCTTGAACTTTGAACCTCTCCGAA
>DATEMK010000353.1:0-6660 GCA_035275625.1 Bacteroidia bacterium | reverse complement strand
GTGAACGGTACGGCTAATTATTTACCGGTAAAAATTTTAATGAACAGAAATAATGGTTTCAAAAATTGTAAGTAATTTGGAGCGGAAATAAGAATATGAACCAGATAAAAGTTCTTCTTTTAATTATTTTTTCGGCAAGCTGCCTCGCACTCTTCGGACAAACGAATCATAAAATTGATTCGCTGGAAAAAAGACTTCTTGAATTACCGGATGACACTAACAAGGTGAGCGTATTGACACGTTTAAATGTTGAGTGGAGTTCAATTAATCCGCGAAAAGGAATTGAATATGCAAAGCAGGCAGTGCACTTATCAAAAAAACTTGCCTGGAAAAAAGGCATTGCTGTCAGTTATATAGGGATTGGTTTCGGTTATGGTAATTTGGGAATTTATGACACCGCGCTGGTTTACAATGACAGCGCCATTGTTGCCGCGCTTGAAACCGGTGACAAATCAAGACTTGCGCTGGTGTATATCAATCGCGGAAGCACGCTGCTTGAACAGAAAAAATTCGGCAATGCACAGGAAGATTTCCTGAAAGCATTAAAATACGCTGAAGAATCGGGTAATAAAGACAGGATCGCAAGAGCATACATGGCATTGGCAAACGTCTATTATTACCAGGGACAATGGGAAAAGGCCAGGGAAAATTATGAACCTTCAATTTATTTGTTTGACTCATTGAGCAACATCACTATGGTTTCGCTGATGCACATGAATATTGCAAATTGTTTCAGGCAGTTAAAAATGTATGAGAGCGCTGATTCGAATTATAATGCAGCCATCAGTTTGCAAAAAGAAAACAATGACCTTAATAACCTGATGACAACTTATGGCAATGCGGCTCTTCTCCATGAAAAAACAGGAGACTCGGCAAAAGCGATGAACTACTATGAATTGTCTTACAATTTGGCAAAGCAGCTTGATGACAAAGAAATCATGGCGTTAAACGGAGCTAATCTTGGAGAATATCACCTCGCCAAAGGAAACATTGACAAGGGAATGTTTTACATTAAAGAGGCATACAGGATTGCAGATGAAATAAATTTAACGGAAGAACAGTTGGAGGCTTCCAAAATGATTGCAAAAGCGTACGCAAAAAATAAAAATTATGAAAGCGCATTTCAGTATCTGAATGAAGCCATGACATTGAATGATACCATTCTTAAAAACAGGCAGGATAAAATGCTTACAGAAATGCAGGCAAAATATGAAACAGATAAAAAAGACAAAGAAATCTCACTGCTGAATAAAGATAAAGAATTAGAAGTGGCAAACACTGAAAAACAAAAACAACTGAAAAACTTTTTTATTGGCGGTGCGGTGCTTCTGCTTTTGCTTGCGCTTGTTCTTTTTAATCGTTTCCAGATAAAGCAGAAATCAGAAAAAATATTAGCTGAAAAAAACAAAATTATTCAGAAAGAAAAGGAGCGTGCAGAAGAAAGTGAAAAATTCAAATCACAATTCCTTGCCAATATGAGCCATGAGATCAGGACTCCAATGAATGCAATCATGGGCATGTCGCGATTGCTATTAGATAAAAAGCACGATGAGCAAACAACAGAATACCTGAAAGCCATTAAACATTCGTCTGATAATCTCCTGGTTGTTATCAATGATATTCTCGACTTATCAAAATTACAGGCAGGAAAAATGGATCTTGAAAAAATTCCGTTTAACCTGTATGAGCAATTGCAAAACGTATACGATACCTTTAAGCTTAAAGCAGAACAAAAAAATTTAACTTTTGAATTAGTTATTGATAAGAATGTACCCGAATATGTCAATGGAGATGCAGGACGGTTGAGCCAGGTTTTGATCAACCTTGTTGGTAATGCTGTTAAGTTTACAGAGAAGGGATTGGTGAAAATTGAAGTCAGCCCCACCCAACCTCCCCGCGGGGGAGGAGTTGCCGGTGCGTCAGCTACCCCTTCCCCTCCGGGGAAGGATGGGATGGGGCTTCATTTTTCGATTAAAGATTCCGGAATCGGAATTCCTGAAGAAAAAATCAACACCATATTCGAAACTTTTCAGCAGGCTAACGTAAGTGATAGCCGAAGATTTGGCGGAACGGGACTGGGATTAACAATCGCAAAAGACCTTGTTGAACTCCATGGCGGAAACATGACTGTTGAAAGCGAACCTGGCAAAGGGTCTGTTTTTAGTTTTATTATTCCATTTGAAGTTGCAAGTGAAGTACCAGGTATCAAGCATCAGGTACCAGGTAATTCGGAAGTAAAACTTGAAATTTTAAACCTGCTTATCGTTGATGACAATGAATATAATGCAATCGTTGCACGCGATACATTGAAAAAATATTTTCCAAATGCTGCTTTTACTTTTGCATCAAATGGTAAAGAGGCTGTTTCATTACTTGAAACTTTAAACTCCGAACTTCAAGCTCCAAACTTAATTCTTATGGATGTCCAGATGCCTGAAATGGACGGGTATGAAGCAACACGTTATATAAGGAAAGAATTCAGTTCTCCATTAAAAGATATTCCAATAATAGGGCTTACCGCTTCTGTGATCCGAACTGATCTTGATAAATGCATTGAAGCCGGGATGAATGGTTATGTTGCAAAACCTTTCCGTGACCAGGAATTAATTAATGCCATTACAAATGCCTTAAAAACAACACAGGTAAACAACCCGGATTCAAAAAAACCTTTTACGACCATTGATGATTCGCTGTCAGAAAAATACCGGGAATTATTTTTGCGTTTAGTTCCGGAACGCCTGCAGAAGATTGAGAACGCTTTAAAAAAGAATGACTGGCAAACCATAAAATCAACCATTCATTTAATGCGTCCACAATTAATGGATGCGGGAATGGAAAAACACAAAAACCTGATGGAGGAATTTGAATTATTAGACGGAGACACACCGTACCTTACATGGCATGAAAAAACCAAAAAATTTTGCGAATTAACAAGGGAAAAATTGAAAGAGCTGGAAACTGCCTGATACTTATGCAAACGATAAAAACGCTGATTATTGATGATGATGTGTTCATTCATGAACAATTAAAAGATAAGCTGAGGGAATTTTTTCCTGAAATAAATATTGTGGCGGTAAGTGAAAATGCGTTACAGGGAATTGAAGCAATAAAACAGTTTAGTCCTCAATTGATTTTTCTTGACATCCAGCTTCCTGATCTCAACGGGTTTGAAATGCTTAACCACATAGAGGAGAAAAATTTCAAAATCATTTTCATCACTTCCTTTAACCAGTATGCTATCGAGGCCATTCGCTACAGTGCGTTTGATTATCTTTTGAAACCGGTAAAAGATGACGAATTGAAAAATTCCATCACCAGGTTCAGGCAAAGTAATAATGAACTGACTTTAAAAGGCAAAATGGAAAACCTCCTTTATAACATAGGAAAAAGCAAAGAAGATTTCCTGCTGATTATCCCGACAAGGCAGGGAGAGAAAAAAATTCCGGTCCATAAAATTATACGCTGTGAGGCGGATTCCAATTACACACATTTTTATTTGTCAGACAAAACAAAATTCACAGCATCGAAAACATTAAAGGAGTTTGAGGAAATATTATCAGAAAATGATTTTATCCGGATTCATAAATCTCATATAGTGAATAAGCTATATATCAAATCCGTATCAAACGATGGGTATGCAGAGTTAAAAGACGGCCTTACGCTGGAGATTTCACGAAGAAGGCTTAGTGTTGTCAAACAAAACATGAATTAAGTTCACAATAAGATAACTGCGGTTTATGGTAAGCTTCATTTAACGTAACCGGTAAAAACCACTTGGATACTCAACCCATTTTTTTGTTTTATAAGTCAATTATTTTTTAGTCGCCACGCGATAAAGCACCACGCCCATGAATGCAAAAATCAAAGCGCCCAATACCTGGTAACCGCCTTCGCCAAGCGCTTCTGTTAATCCATGTTCTGCGCTCCAGTTCGAGATGACAGCAAGCACTTTATCATTTACTGAAAGCATGGCAACGATAACGCCTGCCAATGCACCGCCCGCAACAAGGCCGGTTGCAAACAAGCTTCCTTTTCCAAGCTCTTCATCTTCCTTGGCAGCATTTTTCTTTTTCAGGCGCCAGTCAACAATTCCTTTTATCGCTCCTCCGCAAAATATGGGGAGTGTTGTGCTTAATGGTAAATACATTCCTACTGCAAATGAAAGGGATTTAATTCCGCAAAGCTCCATAGTAATGGCAACGAAAACTCCTGCAAGCACAAACTGCCAGTCGAGATTAAATGAAAGTAATCCGCGGATCAGAGTTGCCATTAAGGTTCCCTGCGGTGCCGGGTATTTGTCGCTTCCTATTGCATGCGTTATTCCCTGTGAAATCATATCAGGAGTTGGGTTATCAAGAAGCTTTACGGTAATTCCTATTACTATAGATGAAACGATAGCGCCAACAAATAAAGCGATCTGCTGGTAACGCGGTGTAGCTCCTACTATATATCCTGTTTTCAAATCCTGGGAAGTGGCTCCTGCATTAGCAGCGGCAATGCAAATCATTCCGCCAACAACCAGTACCATCGGTTCATAAAAACTTCCTGTCCAACCCACCCCGATAAAAAACAAGGAAGTTGCCATGATAGTGGCAATGGTCATTCCTGAAATAGGATTGTTGCTCGAACCAATAATTCCCACGATACGTGAAGAAACCGTCACAAAGAAAAATCCGAAAACAATGACCAGTATTCCCACTATCAGCTTGCCAATAATACTGTCACCGGGAATCTGCGGAAGAAATGCCATCAACACTATAAGAGCTATGCTTCCGATTACAACAGTTTTAAAAGACAAATCATTTTCTGTTCTTGAAACAACTGCTGCACCTTTTTCTTTCATCGAGGCAACGCTTTCGCGGAAAGAAGAAATAATAGTAGGCAGCGTTTTTATCAGCATAATAAATCCTCCTGCTGTCACAGCTCCTGCACCTATCTGTCTTATATATGCACGGTAAATGGCAACAGCGGTATTAGCAAAAGTATGTGTGGCAGGGTCCCATCTTCCCGGACCTCCGGCTGTCATTAGATCTTTCAGGTATCCAAGTTTCATTAACTGAAGAGCAATAGTTTCAGGCGGTACAAGTGTGGCAAGAAGCGGAATGACAGCCAGCCATGCAATTACACCACCGGCAACAAGCACTCCTGAAATTTTAGGGCCGATGATATAACCGACTCCGAGATATTCAGGCGTGATTTCTCCGTTAACAGTTGCTGAAGGAAAAATTTTACTTGTTTGTTTCGTAACAAAGGCAGGTGTTTCAGCAATGACATGGAAAACTCTCTGGAACATTGCATACAATATTGCAAATCCTAAACCCTGGTAAGCTGTTTTTGCAAAGTCACCGCCTTTTTCTCCTGCTATTAATACAGATGCGCAGGCAGTCCCTTCAGGGTAAGGCAATGTTCCATGTTCTTTTACAATCAAAGACCTGCGGAGCGGAATCATCATAAGAGTGCCGAGCATGCCGCCAAAAATTGCGAGGATGAGAATGGTCCAGTAATTAAAGAATCCTGCACCGGTGCTGATGCCTGTTTCATCAGCGGTAAGAAAAAGAAATCCGGGCAATGTAAAAACTACTCCTGCGGCAATGGATTCACCGGCTGACCCGGTGGTCTGGATGATATTGTTTTCAAGAATGGTTGTTTTAAGAAATTTCCGCCCCAGCGAAATGGCAAGCACTGCAATCGGGATAGATGCTGAAACGGTGAGCCCTGCCTTCAATGCAAGGTAAACGGTGGCAGCGCCAAAAATAACTCCGAATAAAGCTCCGAATAAAATGGACTTTACTGTAAATTCAGCTACATTATCTGTTGCCGAGATATAAGGCTTAAATTCTTTTTTGGGTTCCTCCATAGGAAATGGTTTTTGTAATTGGTGTCAAACCTACATGATTTTTTCGAAACCATACACGCTGACAGAAAAAAAGAATGTAACAGTCTTGTAATTTATTACCGGAAACGAATGCCAAAACATATATCCGCCCTTGCCAGGCTTTCATAGCTATTCTGATCAAGGGTTTCTGTCCGGGTAACATTATTTTCTGTAATTTTAAGAGTAGAAAGCGCTGCAACCCTGAGTGCTAAACCAATGCCGAGAGTAATATGTTTTGATATTCCGAAATCGTAACCAAAATTACAATTGACCCCTACTGTGTAACCTGTAACTTTTATGTGAATAATTGTGTCGCCAATAAAATTGAAATTGTCGCGGTAATCTGAATAACCAAGTGAAGCACTCATAAATATGACATTGGTATTTTTTCGGGACATAAAACGGGCATTAAATGACGGACCAATAAAATTAATTAAAATATCATCCGACAGCAACCCGTTTTTAATAACGTTACTGTTTCCATTTTGGAATTGTGCTGAGGCAGCAATCGAATTTGATGAAAGATGTGCATTGTATTCCACGCCAACGCCTATGTGACTGGTGAAAAAATAATTTGCTTCGCCACCAAAATGGTATCCTGATTTGAGCCCGTTGATATATTCTTTTTCAAAAGAACTTAAGCTGGGATCTGTTTGTGCCACACGCCAGCTCCACCCTCCGTTTAAAGCAACACGCCAGTTGGAAATTTCTCCTCTCGTAATAACTTTGGATGCAGGCACATCAGCCCGGTCATAAAAATCGTATTGATAAAAAGTTACGCTGTC
>DATEMK010000352.1:0-27761 GCA_035275625.1 Bacteroidia bacterium | reverse complement strand
GCAATATAAAATATGCAACCAGGAGTGTTGGGGGCGGAACTATTCAATATCTGAAAAATTCGAGTTTTACAAATAACGAATATGGTTTTTACAATATTTCGTTCCCGGTTGACTCCTGCGCTTTTAAATCTAACGACATCGGCATAAGCAGCCTTAGTAATGTTACGCTTAATTTCTGTTCCATCTCCAACAATAATTTTGGGGTTGAATCTTCTGGTAATAATGTCATATTAAATAATTGTACAATTAATTCAAACTCCCTGGGTTTTGGAGGAGCCACAGGACAAACGGCCGGGACAAAATTTTACGGTTGCAGAATCAGCCACAATAACACTGGTGTGACCACTCACTCATTCGCAGGTAATGTGTTCCGGGATTGCATCATTAATTATAATACCTCCCTGGGTATCGCGTCATACCCCATCATGGGAATTGATTCAATAATTAATTGTGAGATAAAGTTTAATGGTACGGGAGTCACAGCTCAATCAAGCTCCGGGTGTGTAATTACTCAATGTGAATTTGAATACGATACCATAGGGATAGTGATCAAAAATTCGTCAGCAGATATATATTGCAATAAAATTTGTAATAACATCTCTTATGGATTGAAAATGGATGTCTCTACCAATTTTAACGTTTCGAATAATTACTGGTGTACAACTGACTCCACCCAGATTGCAGCAGCAATCTATGATGGGTATGATAATGTTGCTGTCGGGCTGGTAACTTTTTTGCCGCTCGATTCCCTATGCTATACATCAACGGGAATTACGGCTTATGAAGCTCAGCCTGCGTCATTCAGCATTTTCCCGAACCCTGCTGCTGATGATATAACAATAGAACTGCCGGCAAATAGTTCTAAGGCAGAAATTAAAATATATAACATGCCTGGTCAATTGATATATTCTTCAAGACTGACAAAGCAAAAAACAACTATTGACATTTCAGCTTTCAGGAAAGGAGCCTACATTATTCAAATAGCAACTGCAGATGCCATCAGCAGGCAGAAATTAATCAGGCAATAAAATCACCCGCGCAAATCCGCTAATCAGGGTCATCCGTCCAAAGACTCCTTGGGAGCGCGTTCCATTTATTCGTATGCGGTAATGCTAAAACCTGTACCCCATTGAAAAATTGAATTGAACAGCGGGATCAAACGGTGTGTCACCTCCATGTATGTAAAAACCATTGTTAACATACTCATCATTATCCTTCCAGTTGTCATAATAATTTATGCCTATGCCTAAATCCATGTCGAGATACATATTTTTAGTAACGGTAAAATTTACACTGTTATTGATCATAAATCCAAACTGTGTTCTCCTTTCAGAGAAAATGGTTTCAGGATAGGGATAATTATTATAATTATAGTAAGCATATTTGATTTTACCCGTGCCGAAAAAAAATTGGGGACCCACAGCATACCGCACCACTCCCTGTTTTGCAGGATACAGTTTCAGTGTTGGCATAAAATAAAAAAACTGGTTCTTAAGCGAAACACTCACAGGTAGTTTAATTCCCACGTATTCGCGTAAAAAAATGTGCTCGTAAGCCAGGTTTATGCACACATCATTGTTACTATTGTAAAACAAATCTGATTCGACAAGCTGGATGGGGCTGACGGTAATTATGTTTTTGCCAAATTCAGAAGCTGAAGTATTTTGCGCCATGATATGTAATGCATAACATGCTCCGAACATCACCAGGATTATTTTTTTCATAGTTTTTATGTTGGGTTCTGGGTATAACGTTTTTAACGCGGGCGAAAGTGTGAAAGGTATCGAATAAATTATCCTGCCTTTACCGATAACAGGATCCGCAAAAATCCGCTGAATCAGTGTCGTCAGCTTTTAAACTTTTCTTTGCTTGCACAAAGAAAAGTTACAAAACCTACCTGTCGGCAGGCAGGGAAAGTGCACCACGAACACCAACCGAAAGCTTTTCTTTTTCGCACGTGCCCACACCTCTATGCCGGACAACAAGCCCCACCTAAGACATAGCACGGGCTGGCTCAATCCGCCACTGGCGGATTGCCCTCCGGAGGGGAGGGATGCTGACGCGTATGGTTTGAAAAACTGTTATTAACTCCGCCATTTATGGCGGAGAAATAAAAGAAAAAACCTAAACGGCTTTAGCCATGACTTTTTCTTTAACTTTTCTTTGCTTGCACAAAGAAAAGTTACAAAAGAAAGTGCACCACGAACGCCAACCGAAAGCTTGTCCTTTTCGCACAGGCTTGCGCTATCCGGGCCGGACAACTTTCGGTTCGCACCGTTCGTGGAGGAGCCACCGCACCTTGTTACGGTAAAAAAAGGTTTTGAAAGTTATTAAATACTCCTTGCCAGATTGAAATTACCCTTCGGCTGATTTGGATTACCCCTGCACGGAAATGAATTATTGGCAGAAAGATGAAGATTACGCCCGCCCGGAAACGAATTACCCCTGTCCAGAAACCGTATACCCCGACACTTTGTCATAAAATGGGAAATTGAAATAGTGGGGTCAAGTAAAGTATTAGTTTAAATGACAATGCCTAATGGGTTAGATAATTTAATGCTATAAAAAATCGTGTAAGGTTTTGGGGATTTTTGTAAGAAATGAGGGGAAAATTGGAGAAAAAATGAAAAAGCTTACAGGGGGGTTTGAGGGATAAGTGATGAGGGATAAGGGATAAAAAGTTAGTTATTAGTTATTGGTGATTAGGGATTTGCCTATTGAAAGGAGATGATAAAGAAACGAGGAACGGGGATTGGGGTATATATATATATGGTGTGGAAAAAGGAAGAAAAATATTTTTTTCAAACATTGTAACTATTCAAAAACCCTGCCGTAAGAATTCAAATATAAAACATAATAAAAACAATTATCATGAAAAAATCGATCTATCCTACAGCACAGTCTGTACTCTATGACACCTGCAGAATAATCATGCAGAACTGTAAAAACAATTTAGCATTGTTTACAGCGTTCAGTGCGTTGTACACTTTGGTGTTTGTTGATGCTATTATTGCGGCTATCGATGCCGCGGAGAATATGCCAAGTGAAGCGGCCCGAGCACTTGCGCATAAAACAAAAAGGCAGGAACTTGAGTTCCAGGCAAAAGATTGCCGCAATATGTGGCAAGGACTGAAGCGTTATATAACTAAGGCATTCAGTGAAGAGTATTGGGAGATGAACTGGACAGCAGCAGGCTGGGCGGATTACGAACAAGCCAGCAATGATAATTGGGATAAAGTAAATGCGATGATGGTTGCAGGAAGCCAATACATAGCAGCGCATACTTCAGAATTAACGGCTATGCCTCCCGGTTTTCCGGCAGAGTTTGATGCAAAGATGGTTGCTTTCAGTGCGAAGTATAAAGAATTTACACAAGCGGAACTGGATGCACGCACAGGAACTGATGAAAAGATTACTGCAAGTAATGATTTATTTAAAATGGTGATGCCGGTGTGTCATGACGGACAGTATATTGCCGGTGATGATGAGAATATGAAACAGCAGTTTACTTTTGAGAAGATGAGTGAACTGGTGAAACCTATAGGTGCAGCCGGATTAAAAGGTGTTGTAACCAAAGACGGACAACCGCAGGCAGGTTTGATAGTTGAACTTGAAAATGGAGACGTGAGTGTGATAACGGATGCAGAAGGAGCTTTTAATTTCGGTAACCAATTATCAAGCGGAACTGATACTATTGTTGTGAAGCAGGGAGACCAGATTTTGGCAGAGGAGGAAGTGGTGATTCCAGCGGGGGTAACGAAGACGGAGGATGTGGAGATACCGAGTACGCCTCCGACAGCGTAAAAAAAGGTTAAAAGTTAAAAGTTAAAAATGAACCCCGCGAGAGCGGGGTTTTTTGTTTTTGGAAAAAGAATGGGACATGAAGGACAAGAAGGACTAAAGAATTAAATTATATTTGTTGATTAAAAAACAGAGCGACAGAGTCCCTGTGAAAAACAGGAGACTTTGTCGAGTACAAGAATTATTAAATGTCAGATTATACAACTTATTTTATTGGTGCTGGTGCCAGTTTTAATGCTATCCCTGTATATCAAAATGTAGAGGCCGGCAAAGAGTCTTTTAAAGAGAATTTAACATACGAATTAAAACAGTTTGCAGAAATAAAAAATGTATATACGGATGAAATTGTAAGCAAGAATATGCATAGCGGAGAATTTCAAACCAATATAGAAAAATTAAGTTTGGAATTAAATACAGATATAAATTGGATAGAAGAAGAAACAAAAGGACATTATACTGTAGATACGCTTGCAAGACGGCTTGCACTCCTGAATGATAAACCCAATTTAAAAAGGCTTAAAGCATTGTTATCAATTTATTTTTTAAAAAAACAAATTCCTGATAAATATGATCCAAGGTATGATACCTTATTGGCCGCTTTATTGGAGGAAAACAGTAACGACCCCCAAAGTAAAACAAGAGAAACTCCTGCCGCGAAACTTCCGGATAATATTAAAATTATATCATGGAACTATGACTATCAAATTGAGATGGCATATGGTAAATATTGCGGTTATCCTCCAAATTTAATTTCATTCCAGGAAGATTTAAAGGTTTTTCCGAGAGATCATGCAGAAGCAAAAGTTGCCTACATTGATGATATAAATATTGTAAAATTAAATGGCACAGCAGCGTATTATACTGATCAGGATGATACAATTTCTCATTTTGAAAAGTATATTTCTGCATCAATTTTCCAACCAGACAATTATATAAAATACTTGAAAGCTTATAGAGCAGCCAAAAATTATAAAGGCGAAAATTCAATTTTTAATTTTGCCTGGGAAAGAAATAAGATAACAGACCATTCGCTCAAATTAGCACAGGACATTATTTCGGAAACAACAAAACTTATAATTATAGGATATTCTTTTCCTTATTATAACCGAATCATTGACAAAGCAATTTTTTATTCATTAAACAAAGCAGAAGAAATTGTAATACAAGATAAAAATCCTCAGCGAGTTTCAAGTTTATTTTTAAAAAGAATCAATCCTGATGATCTTCCATTTTTGTCGAAAATAATTCGTGAGGAATCATATACTGATCAATTTATTTTGCCGGAAGATTGAAATTTTAGATTGATCGACAGGGGCATTATACTAAATGAAGCATAGCTTATCATATGGGTAATTATAAGAATTTTGAAATCGACTTTTTAAAACGCACTTTAGCTCTTATATCTCAATATGAGTCAATTTTACATAAATACAATTTCAATGAACAGTATAATTATACTTTATTAATAAATTGTTTGTTAGGTCTAATAATATTCCCAAAAGCAAATAGTCTGAGCTATATTCCAAATCAAACCTTGCTTGATAAAAAATGGAGAGAGGAAATGGGACTTAAAAATACCTTGATTAATCCAAAATATAAAAATTTAAAAGACTTAATCATTGATCTTAGAAATGCAGTTGCACATTCAGATATTGTTATTGAATCAAGTGATAATAATAATTTAATAGATCAAATAATTTTTAATGATGCTACTGATGAAATTGCAAGATTTGCCGCCAATGAGTTGTTGCCTTTTATTCGTTATTATTCTTCTTGGGTCATTTCCAATTTAGAAAAACATAAAATATGATTTATTCTCAGTTATTTTTAAACTTTTGATGCGAAGCGACTCACTGCGAGAATAGACCCGATCGCAGTGAAAACCATCCCGATAGTTATCGGGAGAGTTGTAACGGAGAGCGGGCACAGAGGTGATTAGTATTCCAGGCGGTGGTCTTCTAAAATTAATTTCAAACAAGATACTGTTACTTATCAGCCAGGCCAAAAACAAAAAAGTCCCGCATTGCTGCAGGACCTTTTAATAAAAAAAATTAACAGTTATTTTTTCTCTTCAGGTTTTGCCATGGTGCTGTCTGCCGGTGCGCCCTCAGTTCCGGGTGCAGGCATCATGCCAAGCTGCTGCATCATCTTCATATTATCAAAAAAGCCCCAGCGTTCAACGGCTTTGCCGTCCTTCAAAACAACCACATCAATTCCATCCATAGAAAATTGCTTATTGGTGGCAGGTGCACCTCCCATAGGCCCCGTATTGGTTCCGCTCATTGTTATATGAGCCATCACGGTATCGCCCTGTGCAATCATAAAATTTGTTGACGCATGAATATCAGGAAAACTCTCCATGAAACTTTTAAACATTGCGCTGATGTCTTCAATGCCTTTGCCTGTGTGTCCCGGGTCAGGGTTATGGTCAATAAAATCCGGTGTGCAGAATGAATCAAGCATAGCAGTATTATGAGCATTAATGACCTCATCATAAAACTGCTGCATTCTTGCCTTGTTTGCTTCAGCTTTTGAATTCATATTGCCGCTATTGTCGGGCATGTTGCAGGAAGCGGTGATCACTGCAAAAGCGAGTACATAAATTAATTTTTTCATAATGGTTTTGTTTTTTTAAGTTTAACGCTTATTTGTTTTTAACACCCAAAAGTAATAAGTAAAAATATGTGCGCGTCATCCTTTCCCCTCTCCATACATAAGTTCATCACAATTTTTCTTTCCTTCCATAAAATACCGCTGCAATTTTACTTAACTTTGCACTCCTAAAATTAACGAATATCAATGAGCACAAAAACAGATGTACTGCAGAATGTAATTATAAAGTTTGCCGGTGATTCGGGAGACGGAATGCAGCTGACGGGAACACAATTTACCAATACGGCCGCTTTGTTCGGAAACGACCTGAGCACTTTTCCTGATTTCCCGGCAGAGATACGCGCCCCGCAGGGAACACTTGCCGGAGTTTCGGGGTACCAGCTTCATTTCGGAAGCGTGAATATTTATTCACCGGGCGATACGTGCGATGTGCTGGTGGTGATGAATGCCGCAGCGCTTAAAGCGAACCTTCGCCACCTGAAGAAGAGCGGGATCATCATAGCGAATACGGAGGGTTTTGATTCTAAAAACCTGCGTCTTGCAAATGTTGCTGACGGGAAAAACCCGCTGGAAGATGGTTCGCTGGAGGGTTACCAGCTGATAAAGATTGATGTGACGAAGCTTACGCGGCTTGCACTGGCAGATTCGGGGCTGAGCGTGAAGGAAATTGACCGCGCAAAAAACATGTTTGTGCTCGGATTTTTGTACTGGATGTATAACCGTTCGATGGATGTGAGCATTAAATTCCTGACTGAAAAGTTTTCAAAGAAGCCCGACATTCTTAATGCGAATATTAAAGTTTTAAAAGCCGGGTATAATTACGGAGATACTACTGAAACAGCCACTTCGCGGTATGATGTGAACCCTGCCCCGATGCCTACGGGCGTTTACCGCAACATTATGGGAAACCAGGCGACAGCGATGGGTTTGATTGCGGCTTCAAAAAAATCGGGCTTGCAGTTGTTTTACGGCACGTATCCTATTACCCCTGCTTCGGATATTTTGCATGAGCTGGCGAGGTACAAAAATTTCGGAGTGCGCACGTTCCAGGCTGAGGATGAAATTGCAGCAATATGCTCCGTTATAGGGGCGGCTTTTGGCGGGCAGCTTTCGGTTACGGCATCGTCCGGTCCGGGCATTGCGCTGAAAGGCGAAGCGATGGGTTTGGGCATTATGATGGAGCTTCCGCTGGTTATCATTAACGTTCAGCGCGGAGGCCCTTCTACAGGGTTGCCGACTAAAACTGAACAGAGCGACCTGATGCAGGCTTTGTATGGCAGAAACGGTGAAGCACCGATGCCTGTGATTGCCGCGTCTTCGCCCGGTGATTGTTTTTATACGGTGTATGAAGCGTGCCGCCTGGCAGTTGAGTTTATGACGCCTGTTATGTTTTTGTCTGACGGATATATTGCCAATGGCGCTGAGCCATGGAGATTTCCGCAGGCGAAAGACCTGAAAGAAATAAAAGTTACTTTCCTTAAAGAAAAGAATGCCGAAAAGTTTTTGCCATATAAGCGTGATGAAAAGCTTTCTCGTCCCTGGGCGATCCCGGGAACAAAAGGTCTGGAGCACCGCATTGGCGGGATTGAGAAGGAGCATGAAACTGGAAATATTTCTTATGAGCCGGAGAACCATGAATTCATGGTAAAGCTGAGAGCAGAAAAAGTTGAACGTATTGCTGATTATGTTCCTCTTCAGCAATTGGACAGCGGCCCTGAAAAAGGAAAACTGTTGATTCTTGGATGGGGTTCAACGTATGGTTCGATTAAAACAGCCTGTGTTGACGCACGGAAAGAGGGATATGAAGTGTCACATGCGCAAGTAAAATATTTACGGCCGCTGCCGAAAAATTTGGGAGAGATTCTTTACAATTTCGAAACAGTGCTGATGCCTGAAATGAATACCGGGCAGTTTATAAAAGTTGTGCGTGATAAATTTATGATTCCTGCTATTGGCTTGAATAAAATACAGGGAATGCCATTTACTGCAGAAGAGATTAAAAATAAAATTGTGGAACTTTTAAAAAAATAAATGCCACGAATTGCATGAATTAATTCGTGATAATTAGTGTAATTAGTGGCGAACAAAAACATTAAATCCTGAACAAGTAAAACTGAAAACAAATTGTTAAAAAATATGCCACGAATTGCACGAATTGTCACGAATTAATTAGTGATAATTAGTGTAATTAGTGGCGAACAAAAATATGGAGACAACAACATTAAATCCCGAACTTCCAAAGTTAACAGCAAAGGATCTTGTAACCGACCAGGACGTACGCTGGTGTCCCGGCTGTGGCGATTATTCGATTCTGAAACAGGTGCAGACCGTTATACCCGAACTTGGTATTCCGAGAGAAAACATTGTTTTTATTTCCGGGATCGGATGTTCTTCGCGGTTTCCATATTATATGGAAACGTTCGGGATGCACAGTATTCACGGGCGCGCCACTGCGGTGGCAAGCGGATTGAAAGCCACGCGACCTGACCTGAGTGTGTGGATTGTTACCGGTGATGGCGATGGCCTTTCCATTGGCGGCAATCACCTGATTCATTTGCTTCGCAGGAATTTTGATTTGAATATCCTTTTGTTCAACAATGAAATTTATGGTTTGACGAAAGGACAATATTCCCCGACTTCACCTGAAGGGCAGGTTACAAAGTCAACCCCGATGGGAAGCGTGGACCATCCGTTCAATCCCATTGCATTGGCGATGGGCGCTGATGCTACGTTTGTTGCACGTACGATGGACCGCGATCCGGTTCACCAGAAAGAAATGTTGCGCAGAACGCATAAGCATAAAGGAGCTTCTTTCCTTGAAATTTACCAGAACTGCAATGTGTTTAATGATGCAGTGTTTGAAATTTTTACAGAGAAGTCAACAAAAAAATTGGAAACGCTTTTTGTGGAACATGGAAAACCATTGGTGTTTGGACAAACCGGAGATAAAGGGATTAAATTAGATGGTTTCACACCCGTGATTGTTGATGTTGGTGAGGGGAAAAATTCGGTGAATGATCTGTGGGTGCATGATGAGCGTGACCGCGTAAAAGCAGGCATCCTCAGCCGTTTCTTTGATAACCCTGCTAAAGAAGGGCACTTTCCGCGCCCGTTTGGCGTGTTCTATGTGGAAGACCGTTTTTGCTACGAAGATGTATTAAATGAACAAGTCGCTACTGCTATAAAATCAAAAGGAGAAGGTGATTTGGATAAGCTTTTAAAGGGGCGGGATATTTGGGAGATACAATAAGGAAGAATTCAGGATTTCGGATTTTAGATTTCGGATGTAGAAAGCCACAGATTCACAGATTTAATTTTTTTGAAAATAGATTTCACGGATTTATTTCGATTTGAAAATCCAGACACCCCTGTTGAACGTGTTTTGAATTTCGGACAATGAATTTTTTGCTTCACTTAGATTTTTAAAAGAAGAAATACTAACCATTGTTAAACCTGCTTCGTTTTTGCCTAAGATTTCAGCATTGAATCCTTTTGATTTTAAATCTGCCTCCAGCTTTGTTGCGTTTTCTTCTATGCGAAAACATCCGGCAATGATGTGATATTTTAATCCGGAAGTCGCAGTTGCTTCAACGGTAACGGGCGCAGGAGATTTTTCTATTGGGGGAGAACTGGTTTCAACAAGGGGCTGTTCAACATTTACAGAAGCATCTTTTGATTCTATTGAAATATTCTCAGCGGCAGGGGCTTCGGATTTTGCAGTTTCATTTTTTACAGGCGGTTTGTAAAAAACTGCTGCAGGATCTGATTTTTGTTTTGAAGGATTGGCAATCGTTTCAATTTTATTTTTATCAGCAAAAGGATTTAAACTGCTCCATTGTAAATCAAAGTTTTTTGTCAGGATTGGAAAAGTAAACATCAGTACAACAATGGCAGCAGCGGGAACCAGTTCAACAATGCGCCAGTTGAACTTTTTATTTTTCTTTCTTCCTGCAAACTGAATGTCCCGGAGTGGCGAAACTTCTTGAGCCAAATTCAAAGCCGGAGAGTGAATTAATGCCAGGCCAAACGATTCTTTCAGGAAATTCTGATGCGGATCAGGAATAAACTGGATATTTTTTTCTGCATCATAAAATAAAAGGCCGATCCTGTCAAGGTAGATTTTCTTTCCGTTATTGAGCGCCTGAAAACATTCTTCGCTATATTCATAAATAATCCTGCATGCTTCGGCATATAGAATTTTTTCGCTTTCTGAAATATGATTTGCAAGCAGTCCGTCATTCTTTTTTAAACTCGCATTAAAGGCAATTTTTTTTGAAGGCGGATAAAATGTGTGTTGCATTTCATTCAATTGGGCAGATTGATAACTGGCAACGAAACCGCCAAAATCAGGAATGATTACGCAATCATGATCATATAAGAGAGCAGCTATGTGATGATCTGTTTTCAACCAGGGAAAATTTTAACGATTGCCAAATTACATTTAATAATCAAATTTAAAATCTTTTTGAACCGATTGTTGAAAATTTTCTTAAAACCTGCCTTTTAATTTTTCCAAATCTTCCGGGGTATCAATGGAAATATTTTCGTGATCGCTGATGGCTGTTTTAATTGAATACCCGTTTTCAAGCCAGCGAAGCTGTTCGAGCGATTCCATTTGTTCAAGCCTGCTTTGGCGGAGATTTGAAATTTTTTCAAGGGTATCCATCCTATAACCATAAATGCCGATGTGTGAAAAATGATAACCGCCATCCTTATTTTTATCATAAGGAATTTCTGAACGGCTGAAATACATTGCATGATTATGAATGTCCTTCACCACTTTTATAATGTTGGGGTTTTTGATGTCTTCCCTGTTGCTGATTTTTTTTATCAACGTTGCAATTTGAATCTGCTCATCATCAAAGCAGGAAATTAACAGATCAATTTGCTCCGGATCAATGAAAGGCTCATCACCTTGTATATTAATGACGACATCCCATTTTTCTTTTTCATTATTTATTACTTCTGCACAGCGATCTGTTCCGCTTTGATGTTTCGAAGAAGTCATCACAACATTTCCATTGAATGACTGAATATGTTTTAATATCTGTTCCGCATCAGTGGCAATAACAACATGGTTCAGCATTTTTGATTTTAACGCCTGCCTGTACACCCGTTCAATCATGCTCATGTTACCGATCATTGCCAGTGGTTTTCCCGGAAATCGCACAGATGCATAACGGGCGGGGATGATTCCTATTATTTTTTTGGGCACCAAAAAAATTATTTATCCGCCAGGATCATTATTGTTTTTGCCATGCCGAGCATCATAAACTGAATCTGCTGCTGCGGATTTTCGGTGATAACATTCAGGCTTTGATGAAACCGTGTCCATAACCCTTCAGGAGCATCAGGAGTAGGCATGCAAAAATATTCCGGAGGTGTATTTATTTTTGTATACACCATGATCACTGCACAGGGCAGCGTTTCACCATCCCTCAGCAACCCTTTTAATGTAACTGAACGGTCAGGTTCCACGTGTCCGCCAAGGTCCGTTACGGAATATCCCTTTTTCATCGGCAGTTTCATTTGCAATTGAATTTTATAACCGATGGAACCGTAATTAAATTCGTCATCTGTTGTTGGTTTTATTCTTTGCGCAACAGTGATGATTGATAAAAATAAAAAAGCGAATGAGGCAATCAGAGTTTTTTTCATGAATATAGAAATTTAATTTTGATTCAAGATACGTTTTTTAGCTACTAATTGCGCTAATTTACACTAATATTTTAAAAGTGATTTCGTGAAAATTGGTGTAATTCGTGATTAACTTTTCAGCAAATTTTTTCCCGCCATTTCAGAAGGAGTTTCGATTTTCATAAGGGAAAGAATGGTCGGAGCAAGATCAGACAGAATGCCATCAGAAATTTTTTGCGCCACAAGATTTTTATCTGCATAAAAAAGCGGAACCGGGTTAGTAGTATGGGCCGTGTTTGGTGTACCGTCAGGATTAACCATCATATCTGCATTGCCATGATCGGCTGTGATGAGAAATGAGTACCCATGCTGCAACCCGGTTTCAACGATTTCCTTTACACATTTATCCACTGTTTCAAGGGCTTCAATGGCAGCAGCAAAAACACCGGTATGTCCGACCATATCAGCATTTGCAAAATTGATGCAGACAAAATCGGGTTCTTCTTTTTTTAATTCATTCACCAGTGCCTCTTTCACTTCATAAGCGCTCATGGAGGGTTTAAGATCATACGTTGCTACTTTAGGAGAAGGAATCATAATTCTTTTTTCTCCGTCAAACGCATCTTCACGTCCGCCTGAAAAGAAAAAAGTTACGTGCGGATATTTTTCTGTTTCCGCAATCCGCAATTGTTTTTTCCCGGCTTCTGAAAGCACTTCACCGAGCGTCATTTTCAAATTGTCTTTTTCATACATCACATGTACGTCCTGAAATTTGTCATCATAACGCGACATGGTGACATAAAATAAATTTAACGTTTTCATTCCATGTTCCGGCATATCATGTTGCGTAAGCACCGTACTTATTTCGCGGCAGCGGTCAGTTCTGAAATTGAAACAAATTACTGCATCGCCATTTTCAACTAATGCAACCGGCTTGTCATTTTCATCAACTTTAACAATAGGTTTTATAAATTCATCCGTTACATTTTCATTGTATGATTCCTCTATGTCATTGAGCAGATCTTTGGAATGTTTTCCCATTCCGTTTACAAGAAGATCATACGCGAGTTTGATGCGTTCCCATCTTTTGTCACGATCCATTGCATAATAACGCCCGATTACAGATGCAATTTTTGCTGAAGTATTTTTTGTTTCATCTATCAGTCGCCTTATAAATCGAATCCCGCTTTTAGGATCTGTATCACGTCCGTCAGTAAATGCATGAATAAAAACTTTTCCCAAACCATGATCATTTGCCAGTTGACAAAGCTTTATCAAATGATTGGTGTGTGAATGCACTCCGCCATCTGAAACTAACCCGATAAAATGCAGCTTACAATTATTTTTCTTTACATAATCAAAAGTATCCAGTAATGTTTTATTTTTTGCAATTGTATTTTCACGAACAGCTTTGTTAATCAATGCCAGCTCCTGGTAAACGATTCTTCCTGCACCAATATTCAAATGTCCTACTTCTGAATTTCCCATCTGACCTTCGGGCAAACCAACATTTTCTCCTGAGGTAAGCAAATGCGAATGAGGATAATTTTTATAAAGGCTGTTAATAAAAGGAGTATTCGCACAGCTGATAGCATTTGAATTACCCGCAGGTGCTTCACCCCATCCATCCATTATGATAAGGACTACTTTTTTTTTCTCCATTCCGGGATTTTGATTTGCTATTTATGATTCAGGCTGCAAAAGTAATTCGTTGAATCAATAAATCTGAAAATTGAATCAAAACATTTGCAACCACATCACTTTAAGTTTTAAAACCAAAAATCCGCTGCGCATTATCCGAAGTAATTTTTGCAACATCTGCTTCTGAAATATTTTTTATTTCCGCAATCTTTTTTACAACATTTAAAATGTATGAAGGCTCATTCCGCTTTCCGCGAAAAGGGACAGGCGCAAGATAAGGCGCATCCGTTTCGAGCACAATATTTTCCAGGTTTATTTTTTCCATCACTTTATCCAATCCCGCATTCTTAAAGGTAACAACACCGCCAATTCCCAAATAAAATCCCATCCCAATAATTTCATTTGCCTGTTCAATATTTCCTGAGAAGCAATGAAATATTCCCCGAAGATTAAGGTGTGAATAATTTTTAAGAATTTTTATTATTTCGCCAGTTGAATTTCGTGAATGAATTACAATCGGCATTTTTTTTTCCGAAGCCCATTGAATTTGAATTTTAAAAGCTTCCTCCTGTTCCTTCACAAAAGTTTTATCCCAGTACAAATCAATCCCAATTTCACCGATTGCATAAAATTTTCTTTTCTCAAATTCAGCTTCAGCTTTTGCAAGTTCTTCTTTATAATTTTCTTTTACAGAGCAGGGATGCAATCCCATCATGGGAAAACAGTTTCCGGGAAATTCATCACACACTTTATACAAACCTTCAAAAGAACTGCTGTCAATATTGGGAAGAAAAAATTTATTTACTCCTTTATTAATAGCATCCTGGATTAAAAAATTTCTGTCAGCATTAAATTCCTCAGCATACAGATGAATGTGTGTATCGCAAATGTTCATTTTGTAAAAGTAGAGAATTGGAGAGTTTCAATTTCAACCTTCCTTTTCAACTTTTAAAGAAATTTCTGTAATGAACAAGCTAAGCAAAAATCACTTTCACTAACTTTGCGTTATTAAATTAAAACAGCATGCGTCAGACATCAAAAGGTATTACTAACCTGCAAATGGAATTAATGAAAATATTCAGTATTGATCTGAGTGAAAAACAAATATTGGATTTAAAAAGAGTTCTGGTCAAATTTTTTTCTGATAATGCAACTAATGAGATGGACAATTTGTGGGATGAAAAAAAATGGAATAATAAGACCATGAAAAAATGGGCTAAGGAACATTTGAGAACAACAATTAAATGAAAGTTGTTTTAGATGCAAATGCTTTGTTAGTTTCAATCCCCCGAAAATCCTCTTATCGTCCTATATTTGATGGCCTCCTGAAAAACAAATTTGATTTATTAGTCAGCAATGAGATTTTGTCTGAATATGAAGAAATAATTTCAACCAAAACAAATCAAATTGTTTCCTCCAATATCATTGAGCTTCTTCTTTCGCTGAAAAATGTAAAAAGGAATGAAATTTTTTTTCATTAGAATCTAATTTCAATAGATAAAGATGATAATAAATTCGCTGATTGTGCAATCGCAGGTAATGCTGACCTTATCGTTACAAATGATAAACATTTTAATGTGTTGAAAAAATCGACATTCCCAAAAGTGAAAGTAATTTCCATCGAAAAATTTCTTGAGTTAATCAAATCGCTATGATTCCCATTGGCAACACCATTGTTTCAGACGAAGTAATCAAAGAAAAATTCGTCTGTGATCTCAGCAAATGCAAAGGCGCCTGTTGTGTGGAAGGCGAATCAGGCGCACCGCTTGAAGATGATGAGCTGGAAATTCTTGAAAAAATTTATGATGATGTAAAACCTTACCTGACAAAAGAAGGAATCAAAGCGATTGAAAAAAAAGGATTTTATCATAAAGACAGCGATGGCGATTGGGTGACTCCTTTAATAAAGGCAAAGGGCGCCTGTGCATATACCATTTTTGAAAACGGCATTGCACAATGCGGAATTGAAAAAGCACATCGTGAGGGAAAAACAGATTTTCAAAAACCTGTATCCTGTCACTTGTATCCTGTTCGTATCACGAAATACAAAGAGTATGATGCAGTAAATTATCATGAATGGGAAATTTGTGCGCCTGCATGTAAATTGGGAAAGCAACTTAAAGTTCCTGTTTATGTGTTTTTAAAAGATTCCCTGGTGCGAAAATATGGCACAAGCTGGTATGAGGAGCTGAAACTCGCTGCTGTCAAGCTTTCTGAGATGGCTCCCTCCCATACATAGATAATATTTTATTCATATCATAAATAAATTTTTAAATATTTTTCAACCTTCACTTTGTTGAAAAAAACCACCCGATGTTGATAAAAAGAGGTTGTAAGTAAGTGTACTTTTATTCAGTTTTGTAAGCGGATTAGCAGAGGAGTTTACTAAACCTGATTCTGCTGATTCTCAACCAAGTCAGATAATTTATAAGAAAAAAATGCGTTGAGACTTTACACGTCTCCTGAATTTGCACCCTCAAAAGGTAAAAGAAACAACAAACCTAAAAAACCTTTAAAGCGATTATGGAAATATTATTAGAAGAAAACAAAGACCGGTTCGTTTTGCTGCCGATTAAGTATCCCGCCATCTGGGAAATGTATAAAAAGCACGAACAAAGTTTCTGGACTGCAGAAGAAATTGACCTTCACCCTGATTTGAAGGACTGGGGGAAAATTAATGATGATGAACGTCATTTCATCAAACATGTGCTTGCTTTTTTTGCTGCCAGTGACGGCATCGTAAATGAAAACCTGGCCGTGAACTTTATGAAAGAGGTTCAGTTGCCGGAAGCGCGCTGTTTTTATGGTTTCCAGATCATGATGGAAAACATCCATTCAGAAACTTACTCCTTATTAATAGACACCTATATTCAGGATCCTGCTGAAAAGGACAAGCTGCTGCATGCAATTGACACAATTCCGTGTGTTCAGCGAAAAGCAGAATGGGCATTGCGCTGGATTAACAATGGAAGCTTTGCTGAAAGGCTGGTAGCATTTGCGGCTGTTGAAGGAATTTTCTTCAGCGGAAGCTTTTGTTCCATCTTTTGGTTGAAGAAAAGAGGATTAATGCCGGGATTAAGCTTCAGCAACGAACTTATTTCACGCGATGAAGGTTTGCATTGCGACTTCGCCTGCTTATTATATGGCATGTTGGATAAAAAACTTTCCCAGGAAAAAATTTATTCTATTATTAGAGATGCCGTTGAATGTGAGCATGAATTCGTGACCGATGCATTGCCTGTTTCCTTAATCGGGATGAACGCAAAACTCATGTGCCAGTACATTGAATTTGTTGCCGACCGTTTGTTAATGTCATTGGGTTACCCCAAAATTTATAATTCACTGAATCCTTTTGATTTTATGGAAATGATTTCTCTCCAGGGAAAGACTAATTTCTTTGAAAAACGCGTTTCAGAATACAAGAAATCAGGAGTGAATGTAGATAAGGAGCAGCAGATTATAAAATTTGACGAAGAGTTTTAACACGAGCGCAACAATCAACAATAAATCATTAACCATTCCTAAACCTAAAAGCCAATGTTTGTTTACAAAAGAGACGGAAAAAAAGAATCCGTAAAATTCGACAAGATCACAGCGCGCATTCAGAAGCTGTGCTATGGTTTATCTGATCATGTGCAATCCATCATGGTTGCACAAAAAGTTATTGAAGGAGTTTATGACGGAGTCACCACCAGTGAGCTGGATAATCTTGCTGCTGAAATTGCGGCATCATTAACCGTGCGCCATCCTGATTATGCATTGCTTGCTTCGCGCATTGCAGTAAGCAACCTGCATAAGAACACCAAAAAAAGTTTTTCAGAAACCATGCACGATCTGTATTATTATATGGATCCGAAAACAGGAAAAAAAGCTTCGCTGCTGGCTGATGATGTGTATGAAATCATAGAGAAAAATGCAGATCTTTTAGATTCAACCATTATTTATGACCGTGATTTCGGTTATGATTTTTTTGGATTTAAAACATTGGAAAAATCCTATTTATTAAAGCTGCATGGCAAAGTTGTGGAACGTCCGCAGCACATGCTCATGCGTGTGGCGATAGGCATACATAAAGAAGATATTGATTCGGCAATCGAAACTTACAACCTCATGAGTGAACGCTGGTTTACTCATGCAACCCCGACACTGTTCAATGCAGGTTCACCGAAACCGCAGCTTTCATCCTGCTTTCTTTTAACAATGAAAGATGACAGCATTGACGGTATTTATGAAACGCTGCATCAGTGTGCAAAAATTTCGCAATCGGCAGGAGGAATCGGCTTAAGCATTCATAATATACGTGCAACAGGTTCTTACATAAGAGGAACAAACGGAACCAGTAATGGAATCATCCCGATGTTGCGCGTATTCAATGATACAGCGCGTTATGTTGACCAGGGGGGCGGAAAACGCAAAGGATCATTTGCCATTTATATTGAGCCGTGGCATTCCGATATATTTGAATTTCTTGACCTGAAAAAGAATCATGGCAAAGAAGAAATGCGTGCGCGTGATTTATTTTTTGCACTCTGGATTTGCGATTTATTTATGAAGCGTGTGGAAGAAGAAGGCGAATGGAGCTTATTCTGTCCCAATGAAGCTCCCGGACTTTCTGATTGCTACGGTGCAGAATTTGAATTGCTTTATACAAAATACGAGCAGGAAGGCAAAGCACGGAAAACGATCAAAGCAAGAGAATTATGGTCAGCCATTCTTGAATCACAGATAGAAACAGGAACTCCTTACATGCTTTTTAAAGATGCGTGCAATGAAAAATCCAATCAGAAAAATCTCGGCACAATTAAGAGTTCAAATCTGTGTACAGAAATTGTCGAGTACACGGCAGCGGATGAAGTAGCCGTTTGCAATCTTGCGTCCATCGCATTGCCGCGATTTGTAATCAACGGAAAGTTTGATCACCAGCGGTTATTTGAAATTGCTTATGTGGTCACAAAAAATCTGAACAAGATCATTGACATCAATTATTATCCTGTTCCCGAAGCGCGAAACAGCAACATGCGTCACCGCCCGATTGGAATCGGAATACAGGGATTGGCTGATGCCTTTATTTTAATGCGCTATCCTTTTGATTCGGAAGAGGCGCGTTTGCTGAACCGCGAAATTTTTGAAACGATTTATTATGCTGCGCTGACTGCATCAAAAGACCTTGCAAAAATTAACGGCCCATATCCGACTTATGAAGGCTCGCCCATTTCACAGGGAATTTTCCAGTTTGATATGTGGAATGTAAAACCAACTGATCGCTGGGAGTGGGATGTTTTGAGAGATGAAATAAAACTTCACGGAGTTTATAATTCATTGCTGCTCGCACCCATGCCGACTGCATCCACATCACAGATACTTGGCAACAATGAATGTTTTGAAGCATATACTTCCAATATTTACACACGCAGAGTTTTGTCAGGTGAATATGTAATTGTAAATAAACATTTGTTAAAGGACCTTGTCAATTTAGGTTTGTGGAATGATGAGCTGAAAAATCAAATTATCGGTGCAAACGGTTCCATTCAAAATGTTGACTCCATTCCACAGGACATCAAAGAGCTTTACCGTACTGTGTGGGAAATCAAGCAACGTTCCATCATTGACATGGCTGCTGACCGCGGAGCATTTATCTGCCAAAGCCAATCATTAAATCTTTTTGTGCAGGAACCAAACTTTGCAAAACTTTCTTCCATGCATTTTTACTCATGGAAAAAAGGATTGAAAACCGGGATGTATTATTTGCGAACCAAAGCAGCAACCGATGCAATCAAATTCACCGTTGAAGGACACAGCAACCACAATCATAAATCAAATGCTCCTGAAGAAATTAATGGAGTAACCCTGATTTCAAAAGAACAGGCAATGGAAGAAATTGTTTGTTCCATTGATAATAAAGATGATTGTCTTGCCTGCGGAAGCTGAAGATTAATTAACCAGGACAAACCCGCATGATGAAAATTGTGCGGGTTTTTTTATTTGATACGCCTGAGTTTTTTTAGTCGTTTTGGATTTTGCTTCGTGTGAAATAAAGTCAAAATTTCAATGAGTTCAGGTTTAATTTTAAAAACAATTAAATAATTTTCCCAAACAACATTCCGATAGATTTTTTTCTTTGTGCGAAGAAAACGACATTCTGGAAAACTTTTATAAAAAGGAACGATAGAATAAATTTTCTTAAAAAAATCTAACCTGAATTCTTCTGCGTAAAAAAGTGAATGTTTAGTTTTGAAATAGTCGTACTCTTCTTTTAGCTGATGAAGCGCAAATTCCTTTATTACAATTTCTATTTGCTTTTCCATTTCTCACTTGCAGCCAATGCTTTAGAAAGCGGAATGGATTTTGTTCGCTCTGCCTGCCGTACAATCTCCTTCCATTCAGAATGATCATTATGTTCGCTCACTTCAACAAAATCAATGCTTTTTAAAAATTGAAGTAATGATTTGGCTTTACTTTCATTTTTTATTCTTAGCAAATAAGTCATTTGTATTTATTTTTCTCAAAGATAATTCTATCCGAAAGAAAAAGCAAACACCGGGAGCTTCAAGCATCCAATCCTTCCGTACCTTTTGGTACTTGCCCAATCCCAGGAAAATAATAAACTTAAATTATTTTTTTCTCATAACCCCGCATAAAATTTGGATTTGAAAATAAAACAAAATATTTTTGTTTTAAAATCTCATGTATAACAATATTAAAAACTAAAAACAATTATGAAAAACTATCCGCTAAGTATTTGTTTTGTTTGCATTTTAAGCCTGCTCATGTTTTCACAATGCGCTGAAAAGCCCGTTGAAAATCAAACTGCAGTGACAGAACCGGTCAAGCCTGACTTCGGTGGTTATGAAACCCAGGCACTGTGGGGTGAGCACATCGTTAACATAGCAGGCTGCAACGATTGTCATACCCCGAAGAAGATGGGTGATCATGGACCAGTATTAGACAGCACTTTGTTGCTTTCCGGTCATCCGGCACAAATGCCGCCACCCGATGTAGATCGTAAGGTAATGGAAAGCAAAGGGTATGTAGTAACAAGCACCTTAACTGCATGGATAGGTCCCTGGGGAATTTCTTATGCCGCCAACCTGACTTCTGATGCTACCGGCATAGGAAATTGGGAAGAAAGCAGTTTTATGAATGCAATCCGGCATGGAAAATATAAAGGAATTGAATCAGCAAGATCATTGTTGCCTCCTATGCCCTGGGAAACATTCAGGAACATGACAGATGATGAATTGAAAGCTGTTTTTGCTTACCTGAAATCAACAAAGCCAATCAACAATGTGGTTCCTGAAATTCAGCCTCCGGCTTTAGCAGCAAAATAAGTCTTAATTAAAAACTGCCTGTTTTTTTAAATCGGTTTAGCCGGATTGCACTGAAGCTGCATCCGAATCCTGAACGCATTTCCTTATTTTTACAGTCCAAATAAAATTCTATGTGGAACGATACTCCTTTTTATGTAAAAGCCACCATTAAACTTTTCCTGCTTGCGCTGGTAGTATTGGCAATGGTGATGGCGCGCGAGTTTCTCATACCGTTCACCATTTCAGTGTTTTTCACTTTTTTGCTGCTCCCTGTTTCGGGAAAATTAATACAGTTCAGGTTTCCGCGTTCGCTTGCTATCATCATCAGCATCCTGCTTGCCATAGCCGTTTTCGGGGCGCTCATTTATTTTCTTTACACACAGGTCGAAAGCTTTGCCGAAGAAATGCCGGCATTAAAAAAACGGCTGAATGAAAAATGGGAATCCATCCAGCAATTTATTTACCGCGAATTTAATATTACAAAACGCGCCCAAAGCCGCTGGCTGGATCAGAAAATTGAAGAAACCGCGCAGTCAGGTGATACTTATGCAATGGGAATTTTCACAGCTACCGGAACCCTTCTTGCCAACGTGGCACTCATACCCATATATATTTTCTTCCTCACCTATTATAAAGAAAAGTTTAAAGAATTCGTCATCCTCGTGAGCAAGGGCAGCAACCATGAAAAAACGCTGGATATACTCCGGAAGATTTCCACTATCTCTCAGAAATACCTCAAAGGGTTAATGCTTGATGTGCTTATCCTTTCGGTATTAAATTCAACCGGCTTCCTGCTTCTTGACCTGGATCATGCCATTCTTTTTGGCGTGATAGCCTCTATATTGAATATCATTCCTTACGTGGGTGTGATGATTGGAAGCATCCTTCCTATTACGATGGCATTGCTTACCAAAGATGAATTAGGTTACGCTATCGGGGTGGCTGCTGTAACACAGGTGGTGCAGTTCCTTGACAACAATTTCATAACGCCTTATGTCGTAGGTTCCAGTGTAAGCATTAATCCTTTTACTGCCGTGCTTGTGCTGGTTATCGGGGCGCTCATCTGGGGTTTGCCGGGTATGGTCTTATGCATGCCTCTTACCGGGATGGTCAAAGTAGTGTGTGATAATGTGGATTCACTCAAGCCTTATGGTTTTATCATTGGCGAAGAAACCAACTTCAACGAACGAAAATCGCGGCACTCAAAATTTTTGAAAAGAATAAAACCAAAAAAATATAAATGAAAAGCATGATATTGTTTTGAATGTGAAAAATTAAATTTACTTTCGTTGAGAGAAATTTACTTATGATACACAAACGTTGGAGAAATTTATATCCTGTTATATGAGAAAATTAATTTCAGTGTTTTTTATTTCCGTCATTGTATCAGCCTGCCATAAGGAAAATAAAGACTTTGAAAAGCTGACCTCCGATCCTGATTTTTATAACCGCACAGTTTACCTGCTAAACGATGTGCTGATGAATGATAATTTCAACCCGGTTGTTGCATCGCGGGCTTACGCATATTCAAACATTGCAGCTTATGAATGTATTGCTGCAGGCTATCCCGGAAGATTTGAAACCCTGGCCGGCCAGTTGAAGGATTTAAAACCCCTGCCAAAACCGGGTGATGCAGAGAACATAAATTTTGAACTGGCTGCCACGCTTGCATTTGCAAAAGTGGGAACAGCCATGGCGTATTCAGAATATATTATGAAAGATTATATTGACAGCCTGAAGAAACAGGTAACGCTGGCAGGAATGCCGGAAGATATTTTATCTTCCTCAGAAAACTTTGCGCTTGCCATTTCGAATGCTGTTGTGCAATGGAGCAAATCAGATCATTTTAAAGAAACACGCAAAGAAAGATATGTTCTTAAAAATATTGCCGGAAGCTGGCAGCCCACTCCGCCAATGTATGCACCCGCTGTTGAACCTGCATGGAATAAAGTAAGGACAATGGTGATGGACAGCGCAAATCAATTCTTGCCGCCTGCGCCTTATGATTTTGATATTGAAAATAAAAACAGTCCTTATTATAAGGAGGTGATGATGGTAAAAAATACAGGGGATTCACTGACAAAAGAGCAAAAACATATAGCAGATTTCTGGGATGACAACCCGTTTAAATTAAATCAATACGGGCATGCAAACTTTGCTTCCAAAAAATTTTCTCCTCCTGCTCATTGGATGGGTATTGTCGGGATCGGGGCAAAAGCTGCGAAAGCGGATTTTCAAACGACCGTTTGTACTTATGCAAAAACATCCGTTGCCCTGTTTGAAGCCTTCATTCAATGCTGGAACATAAAATACCGGGATTGCACAGCGCGACCTGTAACGGTTATTAATGAGTACATAGATCATTTATGGAAACCGCATTTACAAACTCCGCCATTTCCTGAATATACTTGCGGGCATTCAACCTCATCGGCAGCAGCAGCCGAAGCGTTAACAGATGTCTTGGGCGATAATGTTTCTTATACTGACACCACCGAGCTTGAATTTGGAATTCCAAACAGGACATTCAGCTCTTTCCGCCAGGCAGCGGTTGAAAACAACTGGGCGCGTTTTTACGGAGGAATTCATTTTCATTATTCCTGTGAAACAGCGAATGAGTACGGGAAAAAAGTAGGTGCCCTGGTGGTTAAAAAATTAAAAATGGAAAAGAAAAAGCAATGATGTATAACATTGCTGCTGCGGAGACTGGTTTTGTATATTTTTCCGGCTAATCTCCTCCCCCGATCCTCTTCTGCTCTGATTCGCTTCCGGTGGTGCGCTGGCGAATGTTTTTCATTTGCTTATTTCCAAAACGCCAGGTCAGAGAAGCCCTAAATTGCTGGCTCTCCCAGTTTCCCCACGCCCGGCTTACAATACCAGCATAAGTGTTGTAGCTGTTCCAGGGAGCAGTATGCAATATATCTGAATAAGAAAATTTAAGAGTAGCCTGGTCGCCCAGTAATTTTTTTTGTAAACCCACATCCAGTGAACCTTGTCCATCTGTTTTATAAGAACCACCCCATACACCGCCTGAGTTGTACCAACCTGAAAGTTCGAATGTAAAACTGTAAGGAAGCTTAAAAGTATTTTGCGCATACATATTGAAGGATGTGAAAGAAGTATTAATAGTTTTGTTATTCCCGAAATCAGCATCATAAGCCTGGTTGTAAATACCGCCATTAAAATAAATGCTGTACCATTTTAACGGTTGTAACGAGGTGCTCACATTAACACTAAGCACATCCTCAGTGGCAAGATTCCGTGAAGTAAGGAAGCTCTTTCCTCCGGGTATAGTATCTGTAATTTTTGCAAAAAAATCTGTTGTACGGCTATAGCCGATACTGGTCGTGGTGGTATATTTATAGGTATGCGACAGTTCAATTTTATTGGAATACTGCGGGTCCAAAAATGGATTGCCTTTGCTGAAGCTTAACTCATCCAGCTTATACTCAAAAGGGTTCAGTTCCTGGTAATTTGGCCGGTCAATACGTGAGCTGTAAACCAAAGCAAGTGCATGATTTTTATGAGGATTAAATGTGATGCCCCCGCTTGGGAAAAGATCAGTGTAATTTCGTTTAACGTTCTTATCTTCTGCAGCGGTGGAACTTTTTAAATCGCCTTCGCTCACCGTATTTTCCATTCGAATGCCGGCCTGGAAATCGAACTTTTTAACCGTACGCTGGTAATTCAGGTAAAGTGCATTCACATTTTCTGTGTAAACAAAATGATTGCTGCGTGTGTTGTCAATAGTTTCGACATTATCAATGATATTGTAAAAATTAAATGTATTATCGGTATTTACAAAAGATGTTTTAAAACCTGCGCCCAGCTTTCCTTTTAAAAAGTTTTGAGAATAATCAGACTTAAGCGTATAAATGGTGATTGTAGTCGGAGTTACTGAACGAAAGAAACTTGAAGAAAGAGGAGTTTCATAATCCGGCAGTGTATATACATTCGGGATGTACGAATTACGGCTGCCATCGTAATATCCAAAATCAAAATCCGTGGTCAGCTCATGCCCGAGCGTATCGGTAAAATGATGATTAAGATTTAAATTAAAATTGTTTCCCCGGTTGGTATTTGCCTGGTCCGATTTAAGAATACTGTCAGGAAAGTGTGTTATAAAATCGCTGATAGTATTCCGGTTTGTCTGTTTACCTTTTGTGTTGCTGTAATTTCCGTTAATCATCACACCAAGACCATTTTTTTTATTTAAAGTATAATCCACTCCTGCTTTGTAATTATGACTTAACCCGCTGCGTTTTGAAACAGATGACTGGTTAAAAATATAAGGGTTTTGTTCACGGTACAGATAAAACTCATTGCCGCGTTCACCCCAATTGTTGCTGTAGTTGCTGTAAACATTAAATTTTTTTGAACGGTTGTTCAATGATAATGCAGTATTGTATTTTGAATATTTTCCGATTGCATAACCAAGCGTTGCTGAGCCGTTCGTGCCATAGTTTTTATTTTTCTTAAGTTTAATATTTATGATCCCCGCTGTACCTTCTGCATCATATTTTGAAGACGGGTTGGAGATAAGCTCAATGGATTCCACATCTGTACTTTGGATTGATTTCAGGTAGTCAGCCAATTCGGTTTCTGACAAATGCGAAGGTCTTCCGTCAATTTGCACCATCACTCCGCCACGGCCTTTAAGCAATATGTTGTCGTTATTATCCACTACCACGCCCGGTGCTTTTTGCAGTAATTCGTAAGCTGTGCTGCCCGTAGAATTAATACTGTTTTCCACATTGAACACTGTTTTATCTGCCTTCACTTCTACCAGGGGCTTTATTGCAGAAATTTCCGCCTGCTTTAACGTAACGGAGGAGGATGTCATTTTTATTTCAGGAAGTTCTTTTGATTCGGTTCCTTCATAAGAAAATACACTTCCCATCCAGGGGTTATATCCAAGGAGGCTTGCTTTTAAAAAATAATTTCCTGCTTTCACATTTTCAAAGCTGAACATTCCCTTTCCATCAGCTGCATTTACTTTTGCAAGGGACGAGTCCTTTGCATTCCGAAGCTCGGCAGTGGCTCCTGTTAACGGCTCGTCACCTGTCCCGGAAATTTTCCCGCTAATATTTGTACTTTGACTGAATGAAGATGCACTGAGCAAAAGCAGCGATACAAAGAATAATATACTGACAGAGAACGTAAATTTTGAAGTCATACAGATTGTTTTTTGCTAAATTAAAAAACAAATATTCCGGGCTTCCCCGGTTAGCTGCTAAATCACACATTCATGTCATGAAAGATCCCGGATATGATCAATAGAGATCCAACACTATATTAAAAGTGGGAAAGCTATTAAAAAAGCTTGTCACATCCAGCCCGGGCTATTTGAAATTAATCCCTTTTGCTGAAGATAAAAAAGGAAAACAAGCAGGATGACAAAAGCAATAGCAAAACTGATGGTGAGTTTTTTATACACCCCGGCATTATTACGCATTTTTGAATAGCGGTAAATGTTGTAAACCGCTTTTTCAGCGCGGTAAAAAGCGCTTTCTCCTTTTACAATATAATCAAACGCACCGTACTTCATTATATCAACCGCTACTTGTATTTTATCCTGGCGCGAAAACATAACCACATCTGCACGCGGAGCAATTTTTTTTAATTCAATCAAAGCATTCAAGCCATCCATGGCATCTTTCACAGTATTATTGAGGTAATAATCGAGAAAAATAATATCCGGAATTTCTTTTTTTTCGCGGATATGCTGAATGCATTCTTCACCTGTTCCAAAATCTTTTATTTCGAAATCGGACATTTTTGAAAGATGGTCGTGAAGCATCTGAAGATGCATCGGATCATCATCAACATTAAAAATTAAAATATGTTTATTTGACAAAGGAATTCAGAGATATTAAATTATTGTTTTCCAAATGTACTTTGTACTTTCTTCTTTCTGCTTTCCACTTTCTACTTTCTACTTCAAAATTTACATCCATCCCGGAGCGTTTGAAATCAGCCCTTTTTGCTGCATGTAAATAAAAATAATTATCATGATTGTAAAGGCAATCGCAAAGCAGATAGTGAGCCTCTTGTACAGGCTTGCATTTTTACGCAGCTTAGAATAACGGTAAATATTAAAAACCGCTTTTTCAGCGCGGTAAAAAGCGCTTTCGCCTTTCACAATATAATCAAATGCTCCGTATTTCATGACTTCAACCGCTACCTGGATTTTATCCTGTCCTGATAACATAACCACATCCGTCTGGGGAAGGATTTTTTTTAGCTCCACCAATACATCCAGTCCGTCCATCGCATCTTTCACAACGCTGTTGAGATAGTAATCAAGAAAAACAATATCGGGAGCTTCGTTTTTTTCGCGGATATGCTGCAGGCATTCTTCACCCGTGCCAAAATCTTTGATTTCGAAATCGGACATTTGTTCAAGATGGTCATGAAGCATTTGCAAATGCATCGGGTCATCTTCTACAATAAATATTTTTGTTTTTTTATTTGCCATACAAGGGAAAATTTTGACTGAAATACCAGATTAACAAACCAAAATTAAATACAGTTCCGGGTTATAATACCGGTACATATCAAAAGTTATTAAGAACTCATTGTGAAGCCTGTTGTAACTCCGGGAAAGCTTTTTCGAGGATGTTCCGGAGGGTTCCTATTTTTTCCGAAATAGTGGAAAGGTTGCTTTTATCTGCGGCATCACGCTCGATATTTTTAATGAGCTCTTCAGCGGATTTAATACCCATGTATGAAATCTGCGGCTTGAGCGAATGTGCAGATGTTTTC
>DATEMK010000351.1:0-18680 GCA_035275625.1 Bacteroidia bacterium | reverse complement strand
GAAGAGGGTGAAAGCAATGGTTTGATTGCCATTCCGGGAACAAACAATTTTACCGTTAAGGAAAAAAATAACGGCACATCTGATATTTCATTCACATATCGTGTCATGGCAAAAAGAAAATATTATGAAAATTACCGTTTTGGCAATGAAGTTCAGATGGGTGAAAATGTTGACTGGAGTCAATATAAAGATCTGCCTGCTATTCCTGTCAACTATGAGGAAGCTGCAAGACAGTTAAACTATAATCCGAACCCGGTTAAAAGATCTTCCGCTGTAGTGGTCGAAAACCAGGTGAACACTTCTCCAAACAAAAAATGATTTGTAACAATTAATAATTTCAATCTTTAAAGTTATGAAATTAAAAAAATATATAAACAAATCTCCCGGTGATTGCACAACGTGCAGGCGCTATACGATATGGAGACAATTAATTCTGCAGGTAAGCTTTTTAATAGTTGTCACTTGCTGGAATCAAATGTACGCCCAGGATGTCAATATTGATAATTCCGGAATAAACATTGGTACAGGTACTTATTTTGTCACCGATGGAGATATCATCCTTCAAAATTCGGGAGCCATTGATAACGATGGATGGCTGCATCTGAAAGGTGACTGGACCAACAATGCCAGCGGGCTTATCAATAACGGCAGCGGCATTGTAGAATTTGACGGCAGCAGCCCGCAGGCAATCAGCGGGACATCTGTTACTGATTTTAATTTCCTTGCTATTAATAACAGCAGCGGAGTTACGTTGGGCAACGATGAAAACGTAAACGGCACCCTTGTTTTTACCATTGGAAAAATCATTACAGGTTCCAATACATTATCCATTGCTGCAGCAGCAACCATTTCGGGAGCCGGAGCAGGCAAATACGTTTTCGGAAATTTAAAAATGAGTGTGGCTGCCGATGGAATAAAAAACTTTGAAATCGGTGATGCAGCAATTTATGCTCCAGTAAACCTTTCCATCAGCGGAGTAACATCTTCGGGAAGCATTACCGGCAATACTGCTGCGGGCAGCGAACCGAATGAAAACAATCCTGTTACGAATGCTTCCGGCATCAATCCATCAGCGAAAGCAAATCGCTATTGGACAATGACCAATAGCGGAATTGCGTTTACGACTGCTGATGCCACTTTTAATTATGATGCTTCAGAAGCCACAGGAAATCCTTTAAATTATGTGGTGAGAAAATTTGATTCACCTTCAACATGGAGTGCAACAACTGCCGGAACTGTGACCCCCACAAGCGCCCAGGCTACCGGCATTACTTCCTTCAGTGAATTTGAAGTTGGTGAACCAAATTCATTGGCAGCAGCCACGCAACCGAATGATGCAACTATTTGTGCAGGGCTTAATACATTTTTTTCAAGCACCAGTACTTCTGTTCCTGTCACTTCCGTGAAATGGCAGCGCGATGACGGAGGCGGGTTTATTGATATAACGGCTCTGACCGATGGGGGTGTTTACTCCGATTTTAACACTACTACTTTAAATATCACCGGGGCGGCTGTTTCCATGGATCAATATAAATACCGGGCAGTGTTTACTAATATAAACGGTGCGGCAAATTCAACCCAGGCAGTGCTGACAGTAAATTCCGCTCCGTCTAATACCACGGTAACTTCAGTAACCGGGGCGCCCGAAGCGTGCAGCGGTGATGTTTTTCTTATGACAGCCAACCCGGGAGTAAATCCTGTGAACTATTCATGGAATACGAATACCAATCCTTCTGTGGTGCAATGCAGCAACAGCCCGGGCGGTCCATGGTCGAATTCCCCTTTTGTGACAGCAGGCAATACAGTGTACGCAAAGTATGGAAATGTAATCGGGTCAGGATATAATGTTTGTGCGCAGGCAACTAACGCCTGCGGAAGCGCAATCAACAAATGTATTTGGATAAGAGGCAAGGTGAGCATTCCCGGCAATATTGCCGGTTCCACTGTAGCGTGTTCCGGAAATGCTATTACATATAACTGCGGGGCATCCACAGGCGCATCCATTTATACTTGGACGCTGGGCGGTTCTACAGCGCCCATCACGGGGGGACAGGGAGGCAATGTAAATGTGCAGGTGACTTTCCCGGCTGGTTTCACCAGTGCACAATTGTGCGTAACAGCATCCTTAGCTTGCGGGGGAAGTTCCACGAGCGCTCCGAGGTGTATGTTAGTTTCAGCTACACCGGCAGTTCCCGGAGCGTTCACCAGCGGGCCTTCAAGAGTTTGCCCGGGTCAGAGCAACGTGCTGTTCACAGTTGGAGCATCAAACTTTGCAACAGGATATAATTGGATAGTACCTTCAGGAGCCACTATTGTAGAAACTCCTCCTTTCTCAACTTCTATTCATGTTAATTTCCCCGCAGCATACTCGGGTGCTCCGCCTGTTTGCGCTTATGCCACCAGCACATGTGCATCCAGTTCCGGAAAATGTAAAACGGTTGGAAGCTATATACCCGGTCAGCCCGGAGCTATGACAGGACCGCTCACCAGCATTTGTTACCCATCCACCGTTCAGTATTCCGTACCGTTTGATGCGTTAGCGACAAGTTATACATGGGTGTTGCCTGCCGGGGCAACTAACATCATCCAGAATGGTCCGGCTATACAGTTTACCGCGCCATCAAATTTTGCATCAGGTTTTATAACGGTGTATGCAAACACAAATCTTTGCACTCCCGGAACCAGCCCCCCAAGGTCATTAACACTAAACGGCAAGCCTGCCAAACCGGGACCTATCACTGCTAATTCTCCTCCGTGGTGCCCGGGAGCGACAATAAACTTCAGCATTGTTCCGCCAAATGTTCCGTTACCCTACTTTGGCTGGACAGCAACTAACGGTACAATAGGACCGGGTCAGGGTACATCTAATGTTGATATAACCTGGGGAACCGGGTCGGGGCTGGTGAAAGTGCAGGCAAGCAATGCCTGCGGAGCTAGCCCCATACAGTCGCAAAGTTTCAGCTCAATTGTTTGCAGGGAAGAAGGCGCACAGCCAACAGAAGCCAGCGGGCAGTTAATCGTATATCCTAACCCGGCACATAATGAAGTTACGGTGAGTATAGACGTTAAAGAGAATACACACTTTAACATGGTGCTGAGGGATATATCAGGCAGAACGGTTTTATCAGAAGGTCTTGATGGAGAAGCTGGGTTAAATACATATAGTATGAACCTGGAGAATTTCTCCAAAGGCATTTATATGCTCGAAGTGCAGACGGCTGGAGATAAGCGGAGGGTGAAAGTGGTTGTGGAGTAAAATATAAAAGCTTTAATACAGGAAACCGCTTCGTTTTTTCATCGAAGCGGTTTTTTTTGTTTTATATATTTTCCGGAAGGAATTTATTTTGTAAGGCTTTACCGGTTCTTTTGTCCCTTAGGGACATCATATTGGTAACACAATTTTTGCAGTAAAGTATCGCATCTTAATAATTAGCAACAACTTATTTTTAAGGAGACCGGGGTTAAAAATCATCAATCCGCTGTCTTACGATATGGCATGTTTTTGTTGTAATTATTTTTAAAAAACATAATTAAAATGAAATCTTCCACAGCAAAAAAATCAAACAGGAACAGAAAACCTGTTAAGACAGTTTCATCAAAGAAGCGAACAAAACGAGCCTCGCCAAAAGGTAAAACCGGTATTGCCATACCCATAGACACTTATCCGAATGTAAGAGGTCTCGGATAAATTATTAAATGAATGATATAAATAATTACCCTAATCACCAAAATAACAGGCATGAAAACATCACGCAGCACTGTCAGCAAACAAAGCAAGCAAGGGATATCAAAGAAACCGCGCCCTGAAATCAGGGACGATATGGACAGCCGCAAAGAAAAAGAACCGGGATACCGCGGAGATAAAAGCAAAAAAGGGGATAAGCAAAAAAGCCTTTAACCTTTGTGGCAGGCTATGATGCGCTTCGCTTAATTTTTTTAATCTTGCGTTATGGCCAGTTTTATTTATGTCCGTTAAGCAGTGTCGTTTCAATCTTTCACTAACTTTCCTTTCCTGCTCACACTATTCCCGGATCGCACTTCATAAAGATATATTCCTTTTGCCAATTGTTCTGTGTTCACAGAAAGAAACTTTTTAAATTTCTGTTGCAATATTGTTTTTGAAAGCATATCATATAAAATTACTTCTGATGGGTAACTATTTTCAGTTGTAATTTTTAATTTATCAGAAAAGGGATTTGGAGAAATAATTACTGAAAAAGTTTCCTGATTTAATTCCTGAACATTTGTTATGCTGTCCGGAGTATATTCCCAAAAATCCTGAAGATAATTACCCAATGATACTGCCCCTGTTCCAATATATCCCTTAGCGCCAATAGAAAAACCTGCAGCATAAATATTTGCAGCACCGCTGTAATTTGCTTTTTGAATCCATGAGTTTGATAAGGTGTTATACATCCAGAAATCATGAGAAGGATCCCCGGTCCCAACATATCCATTTGTTCCGATTGAAAAAGCCGTGGCGCAGCATCTTGCTGTTCCAACAAAATTTGCTACTTGAAACCAACTATTAAAGGATGGATCAAATTCCCAAAAATCTTGCGTTGCACCGGATGCATCATATCCGGTTCCGATATAACCTTTGGATCCGGCAGAAAAACCTGCGGCAGACCATCTTGCAGTTCCTCCAAAGTCAGATTTTTGTGTCCAGGCATTTGTCGTTGGATTATATTCCCAAAAATCATTTTTATAAGCGCCATCAAACCCCGTTCCAATGTACCCATAGTTCCCATTGGAAAAGCCAACAGCGCCAATCCTTTCTGTTCCTCCAAAATCTGCTTTTTGTGTCCAGGTATTTGTGATGGGATCGTATTCCCAAAAATCCTTAAGATAAATGACAAGACTGTCTGCGCCTATCCCAATATATCCTTTTGTGCCAATGGAGAACCCCACGGCTCCATACCTTGCAACTCCGGGTAAATCTGCTTTTTGCGTCCATGAGTTAGTAAAAGGATTGTATTCCCAAAAATCATTATATGTTGCAGCAAACTCATCAATGCCTGTTCCGATATAACCGTTTGATCCGATAGAAAAACCAACTGCTCTTGGCCTTGCAGTTCCCGGAAAGTTTGCTTTTTGTGTCCAATAATCAGCATGGGCATTACTGAAAACTACTATTAAAAGAATGGAATAAATTTTCTTCATAGCTATTTCTTTTACCCTGTTTTACTCCCGATTTGAAACTGTAAGCTCTTAATCCCTGCCTACCGGCAGGCAGGTTTCACAATCTTTCCTTTCTTAATCACCCCGTTTTTGTTTCTCACTTCGTAAAGGTAAATACCTTTTGCAAGTTGTTCTGTGTTTATTGAAGTTGAGTTTGTAAATGATTGACTGAATATTTTTCTTGAAGCAGCATCAAATAAAGTTAATTCAACAAGTTCGTTTCTTTTAACTGTAATATTTAATTTATTCTCAAATGGATTTGGGAACAAAATAAATTCTTCACTATTCTTAATTTCATTAATACCGACTGGTGGATTACAAGAAAGCGAATCGGTTGAAACGCAAACATCATCTATATAATAATAGGCAACCACTGCACTACTATATTGCAAATAAGAAGTTGCCGAATCTGTAAAATGATTCCCTATACTCATAAAACTGTAAGCAGAGTCAGCAGTAAAGGCGCCTGAAATTTTCACCCAATTCAGAGTATCTGAAATAATTGAATCAGTAAAAACCTGTGAATGATTATCAATTGGCACCTGGTTTCCAAACCAATACGGGATTGACGAGAATCGTACACCGATTTTATTATTCGCAATATTTAAAGATAGAGTATTATTGACTGCTCTGCTTGCATAAAGCGATACATAATATTTTTGACCAATAACCAGTTGCTGACTTAATTGAATTCCTATCATCTCCCTGTCATTAGATAGACCTATCCAATAAGTATAAAAACCTGCATAAGCATTGCCTGTCTTGGCATTTTGAAAGTCATAAATATTTGATGGAACCCCAACAATGCCACTATTGCAGGAATTAAAATAATCGGGGGAGCCTCTGTACGCAATCCAACTAACTGCACTATCAACCTGATCAACCGAAGCCGGACAACCTATTGTGTCCTCAAAAGAGGGATTTGGCACAAGATTTTGAGCATCACAAATTCCGTAAGCGAAAAACAGTATAATTAAGCAACACAGTTTATTCATTACGGGCCGGTATTTCAGTTCCTTCTTTAATTTCGATTAGATCTGTTCCATCAGGCGATTTGAAAAGTATACTTTTTTACATTACCTTCATCCCAAGAACGCAGTTCTTCCCATTTAAGTGTGTTCTTATAAATGAGATTGTTTTTTATTTTTTGAAACTTAAATACGCTATTGTAAAATAAATTTCAGTTCCCCCCATAAATCAAAATTATTAACCTTAACATCCGATTCTGATCTTGTAAACTAACCCCATCCGCGCGATACTGAATAGTTCCAAACTATTCCACCAGGAACTTTCCGTTCATTTTGCTGTAATGTCCAGGGTAAGTACACATAAATTTATATTCACCAACAGGCGGAGCAGCAAACGTGATTGAAGTTTTTTCTCCCGGCATAGTAAGCTTAGACGCTATCAGCACTTCATCAAGATTAGGAACAAACTGGTTTGCTGCCCCGGCTTTTACAGATTCATCAGCAACTTTCTGCATCGCATCTTTTTCAATAAGAACAAAATTATGCTGCATGCTTGAATCTTTCGAACCGTTAATAAGAGTTAGCTTCACGGTTGATCCTGCTTTCACTTTCAGTTCTGCCTGGTCGTAGCTCATTTCAGACATTGTATTTCCAAGTGACTTCAAAGTGATTTCAATAACAGGAGCATTTGCATCAATCGCTTTCGGATCGTAAGCAGGCTTTTCTTCTTTTAAGAAATTGCTTCCTGATGTTTCTTCATCGGTTGTTTTTTCTTTTTTGTCACCGCCACATGAACTCAGAAAAACAAATAATGCTAAGGAGACTAATAGCGGTAAATTTTTTTTTATTTTCATGATAATTATATTTTTAAATTCAATTTCCAAACCCTAAACTTCAAACTTCAAACTTTAAACTAAACAACAATAGCCGTAACTTCAATTTCCACCATCAGCAACGGATGTATGAGCGCTTTAACCTCCACCATTGTGGCAACAGGTTTTATGTCTTTGAAAATTTCACCATGGGCTTTTCCTATTTCTTCCCATTTGGAAATATCTGTTACAAACATTCTTGTCCGTACTACATCTTTCATTTCTGCACCTGCATCTTTCAGTGCTTTTTCTATTTTTTGAAAAACAAATTTTGTTTGAGCATAAGCATCATTTTCGCCAATTATCTTCTCGCCATCAACGGCTGTAGTTCCGGCAACTTCAATAAGATTTCCAATCCTCACGGCACGTGAGTACCCGACAATGTCTTCCCATTTAGTTCCGGAAGAAATATTTTTTCTCATTTGTTAGTATTGAAAATTGAAATTTGACACTGATCATTGAACTTTTCCCTAAAATTAGTTAATTAAAAGTTAAAGTGTTTAAGAAAACTTTATTCTGCTTTCCTGTTACCGTAATTTTGTAATTCATGCAGAAAAGTAAAATTACATTAATTATTGTGCTGATGAGCATTGCATTGCTCGGCATTATTTTTTTACAAATTTACTGGATCAAACATGACTTTACCCTCAAGGAACAGCAGTTTGACCACCAGGTGAGCGAAGCCATGAATTCGGTTGTGAATAAATTGGAGACCCGCCAGGCGCTTAATTTTATCGGGAATAATTTTTTTCGCCTGGAAGATGATACATCTTTCTGGAAAACATTTGATAGTAACATTGAACCGCCTGAACCGGCAGCGCCTCCGGCTCACCCGCCAACGTTGGATTCTCTCTCGATTCCCCCGATGCCGCCTGTACCGCAGTATGAAATGGTTCCTGATTCTTCCATGCGAAAAATGATCGGTGATATAAGAAGAGGGATAAGAGGCTCCATTAAAAAAGATCCGTATTCAAATAAAATTGAAATTTCGGATTCATCTTTAACCGGGAATAAGTTTCATAAGGAAGAGCTGGAAATAAAAACAGATTCGGACTTTATGACTACAGAGTTTAACCATTTAAAAATTGACCAGGAGGTAGGCAAGATTGAAAGAGCCATGGCGCGAAATGATATGATGCAGGCGGAGATAGAAAGACAAAAAATCAGGAATGAGCAGGAATTTGTAAAAGATAATGACAGCCCGATAAAGGGTGTTTCACAGGGCGAAATGGATACGCTGATAAAAACAGAACTTAAAAATAAAGGAATAAATACTTCTTACAATTTCGGAGTGCTGAGTGAAAGAAATGATTCATTAGTGATGGCAAAAAATTCATTTAGTAAAAATTCATTGCTTGAATCAAAATATAAAACGGGTTTGTTTCCGAATGAAATTGTTTCGCGCGGTGAAAATTTACTGCTTTATTTTCCTTCGCGCACCACGTTCGTTCTTGCGGATATGTTATGGATGCTATCCGGTTCCACCATCTTAACATTGACCATCATTATTGTTTTTGCTTATACGGTACACCTGCTGATGCGGCAGAAAAAATTATCAGATATTAAATCTGATTTCATCAACAATATGACGCATGAATTTAAAACTCCGATTGCAACGATAGCTCTTGCCGTGGATGCAATTAACAACCCTAAAGTTCACGAGGACAAAGAGAAAGTTCAGTATTATTCAAACATTATCCGCGAAGAAAATAAAAGGATGAACAGGCAGGTGGAAACAATTTTACAAACTGCGCTGTTTGAGAAAAAAGATTTTAAAATCAACAAGATCGAAATTGATATTCACCAGCTTATTTCCAAAGCTGCGGAAAATATAAAGCTGCAGGTTGAATCCCGCCATGGAAGTATTGTTTGTAAACTGAATGCCACCAACCATATCATCCAGGGAGATGAAATTTTACTGACAACCGCTATTGTAAATTTGCTGGACAATGCAAATAAATATTCCCCGGATAAACCTGACATAAATGTATCAACAGAAAACCGCGAAAGCGGGATCTTAATTTCTGTTGAAGATAAAGGAATGGGAATGAGCGGTGAAACAATGAATAATATTTTTGAAAAGTTTTACCGGCAGCAAACCGGAAATATTCATGACGTGAAAGGATTTGGTTTGGGACTAAGTCATGTGAAAGATATTGTCACAGCACATGGCGGTGAAATAAAAGCGACAAGTGAACCGGGTAACGGAAGCCGGTTTGATTTATATTTACCTGTAGGATAATTTGATGATTAGAAAAAAATTGAAAGGAATTTTTAAAAGTAACTAATAACAAAATCTGTGAAAGACAAAAAAAGTAAAATTCTGCTTGCAGAAGACGACACCAACTTTGGCGCTGTGCTGCGCGATTATCTTACCATGAATGATTACGAGGTAAAACTTTGTAAAGACGGTAATGAAGCGCTAGATGCTTTTATGAACAACGCCTTTGACATTTGTATTCTTGATGTGATGATGCCATTGAAAGATGGATTTATGCTTGCGCGTGAAATAAAAGAAAAAAATAACAGCATACCGGTTATTTTTTTAACTGCCAAAACGTTGAAGCAAGATATGCTCGAAGGTTTTAAAATTGGCGCTGATGATTATATTACCAAACCGTTTGACTCAGAAATATTGCTTTATAAAATAAAAGCTGTTTTGAACAGGAACAGGGAAAATGCAAACAAAGAACATCTTCCAAATGAATTTAAAATCGGCAAGTATGATTTTAATTACAAACTGAGAACAGTTACTGACGGCTTGCAAACCCATAAACTTTCTCCCAAGGAAGGAGAACTTTTGTTTTTGCTTTGTTTAAGGATGAATGATTTATTAAAGAGAGAAGAAGCCCTGAAAAAAATTTGGGGTGACGATAATTATTTTACTGCACGAAGCATGGATGTGTTCATTGCTAAGATCAGGAAATATTTAAGCGGGGACCCGGATATTGAATTGATGAATTTACATGGAAGCGGTTTCAGGCTTATGGTGAAAGAGTGATGGAAGGATAGAATTGCTATATTGCTAAATTGTTATTACTGCGTCTTATTCGTTAATTCGTGAAGTGTCTTACCTGAGCCATTTTTCTATCATTCCATTATTCCAATTCATTGTTTCCCAAAATTAATTTTACTTTTCAATTCATTAAAAATATTTTTTGCAGCTAATAGTTTTGCCTCCTGCAGTGTATGCACATCATCCCTGAAAACGCGGTTGGGATTATCATCATAAATTGTTGAAATATCTTTAAAATAAAATACTGCTGAATCATTTCCGGCAGCATTTAATTTTTTTTCAATATTACTTTTAAGGAGCTGGCAGTGTGCTTTTTCGCTTTGATGAGCGGCTATAAATTCCTGTTCTTCCGCAGAAGGATTTTTTTTGAAATAAACCATTGGTTGCAAAAAAGTAAAAAACTCACAGTGACTGGTGCGGCAAATAGTTTTTGCTTTTTTAAGATTTGATATATAAATATCAGCTATTTCATTTCTCCATTTACCAGAGCCGTAGCCGGTATTTTTTTTGAGCCGGCTGATATGACTGAATTCTTCGGTAAAATATTTTCTTCCAAGCACGCGGACAAGATTGCTTTTATAAGCGAGCAAAACAAGAGCCGGATAATTTCTCATTAGGAACGGATTGTTTTCATAAACTAAAAAATTAAACGGGTAGCCCGGGCGCGGATCATATTTCAAAGGAAAAAAAATATCGTTTGCCCCGTTGTACAAAATGACAAGGTTGGGGGAGAGGTCAGCGATTTCATTTACAATGCACACAAGTTCCATGGACGAAACAGAAGAAACCACACCGAAGTTGTACACTTTTACATTCGTGTAATTATTTTTATGAAACTCCTTTTCGAGTAATTGCGGAATGGATGGTTCGCCTTCCCAAACTGCGGAACCGCCAGCAACTATTAGCCTGAATTCATTTGCATCTTTAGGCATTTTCGGGTATTCTCCCCGGTAACCGTATTCATTATAAACTTCCTCCCCGAATCCTGTTTTTGTTTTCGCATCTCCTTTAAACATTACATAAGGAAAAGGCTTGCGCGCATTTTCGACCGGGTACAACCTGTCAAAAGCTCCAGCGCCCGGAAAAAAATAACGGCTCGTCATTTCCAGTACGATAAAACATGAAATAAAAACCACGAATAAAAAAAATAATTTTCCCGCTTTTAACAAAACGCTATTTGCAGAAATTTTATTTTTAAAAAAGGCCACGTAAAGCCTGTTGATGAAAATGAAAAAAAGAAAATAAACAATAACAAGCTGAATTGTGAAAATGGCTTTGTGAATATTATAATTAGAAATTATTCCGTCACCATCTCCAAAAATTTTATCAATGATAATTTCTCCGAACGTGATCAATAAGCCTGATACAATTGCAAGAGCAACAATTTTATTTTTACCGGTTGATAATTTCATTATGTGAAATTATTCTTTTTCCATTTTCTCTTTAAAAAAATTCCAAAGGGGTTCTTCAGGCGGAGGACAAACGATGTTAATATTTTCTTTGTTTACTGGATGAACAAACGCAACTTCACGTGCATGAAGATGAATGCTGCCATCCGGGTTGCTCCGGTCAAAACCATATTTCAGGTCGCCTTTTATCGGGCTGCCGATGTGGGCAAGCATCGCGCGTATCTGGTGATGTCTCCCGGTAATGGGATTTATTTTCAATAAAAAATATTTATCCGATGCGGCAAGCAGTTCATATTCCAATTCCGAAAGCAATGCTCCCTGTGAAGGTTGTTGCTGAACAAAACTTTTGTTTTTAGCTTCATTCTTTTTCAGGTAAGCTGTAAGATGGTCAGCGGGCTTTGCCGGTTTGTTTTTTACAACTGCCCAATATGTTTTTTTTAATTGTTTGTTCCGGAACATTTCATTCAATCGTTCCAAAGCTTTGCTTGTCCGAGCAAAAATAACGATGCCGCTTACCGGCCGGTCTATGCGGTGAACTGTTCCGAGAAAAACTTCACCGGGCTTCTGATATTTTTCTTTGATGTATTTTTTTACTCTTTCACTCAGCGGTTCATCGCCTGTTTTATCTCCCTGTACTATTTCCCCGGATTTTTTATTGACGATGATGATATGGTTGTCCTCGAACAAAACATCAACAGGAAGTTTGACGTTTGATCCCTCCTGGGGAGGGAGAAGTTTGGAGTTGTTCAAGAAATCTAAAATCTAAAACCTAAAATCTAAAATCATAAATCGTAAATCGTAAATCGTAAATCAATACTGTTCTTTCTCATTTGGAAAATCCCGCTTCTTTACATCCTGGATATATTTTTCAGTTGCAGTTTTTACCTGGTCGTATAAATTGAGGTAACGCCTGAGAAAACGCGGTGAAAACTCTTTGGTAATTCCGAGCATATCATGAAGCACTAAAACCTGTCCGTCTGTAAAACGTCCGGCACCAATTCCAATGATCGGAATCTTTACTTTTTCGGAAACTTCTTTGGCAAGCTGTGCGGGAATTTTTTCAAGCACGATGGCAAAACAGCCGATGTCTTCAAGAAGCAACGCATCTTCTACCAGGCGCTCTGCTTCTTCTTTTTCTTTAGCCCGCACCACGTACGTTCCGAATTTGTAAATAGATTGAGGAGTCAATCCTAAATGTCCCATTACGGGTACACCTGCCGTTAATATCCGTTCGATGGATTCTTTAACTTGTTTTCCGCCTTCTAATTTTACAGCGTGCCCACCGGATTCTTTCATGATGCGTATAGAAGTATTCAATGCCTCTTTTGAATTTCCCTGGTAGGACCCGAACGGAAGATCCACTACCACCAATGCCCGTGAAACAGCCCTTACCACGGAGGACGCATGATAAATCATCTGGTCAAGCGTTATGGGCAACGTGGTTTCATGTCCTGCCATTACGTTAGAGGCTGAATCTCCTACAAGAATAATGTCAATTCCTGCATCATCAATAATTCGCGCCATGCTGAAATCATAAGCGGTAAGCATCGAAATTTTTTCACCTCTTCGCTTCATTTCCTGGAGCGTGTGAGTGGTTATTTTTTTTACATCAGCGTGGATAGACATTTTTCTTTAATTTGAGGATTTGGTAATTGGGTAATTAGGTAATTAGGTAAATGAGAGATGTGAAGTCTATTTATTAATTCGATTTGAATTGCGATTATTTTTCTTAAAAGTTAAATGTTTAATCGTATTAACTAATTACCTGATTACCTGATTAACCAATCTTCAATTCCCCTCTTTCGGTAAAACAAATCCCTTGTCGGTAGATTGTTTGGGTTTGACTTCAGGTTTTATTTCCTGCACGGGGGTATTAGACTTATTGTTTTTTGAAAGAATGGAAAGCGAGTCTGTCAATTCTTTATTTTGTTTTCTCAGCAGTTCATTCGCTTCTTTTTCTGTCTTCACTGTTTTTGAAAGTGTGATGATGAGGTCGGAGTTTTCATTGCCCGCAACCATTTCTTTATATTTCAGCAATTGATTATTCACTTTTAACAGCGAATCATAGGACGCAGCTGATTTGCTCATTGAAGATTGCAATTCTTTAATAGTGTTCTTTAAATTTTTCTTTTCATTTTCCGCTTCCTCATCATCTCCTTTCATAGCTTCAAGTGTTTTGTGCAAGTCTTCATTTTGATCAGTAAGTTTGTTGATCTGGGTTTTTAGCTTGATGATAGACTCAGTCAGCTCAATTATATCAGGGCCTGCCTGTTCCTTTTGTGCCGGTGTTTCATTGCCGGCTTCAATTAATGCTGTTGATTCAGTGCCTTTGCTGGTGGAAAATAAATACAGGAAATCAACCCTCGCTTTGGTTCCCGCACCAATTACAATCCCCATTCTGCCTGACTTATATTCAATTTCCGAAAAAGAAAGAAGGAAGTTATTGTTCAGGCTTATATCATAATTGCGTTCAGATGTTTTAATTTCTACCAGGTTGTATGAATTGGTTTCATTTATAAATTTTGAATTGAGCCAGCCTGCTGTTTTCGCGTCTCCTGTAATATATTTATAGGAGCCGCCAGCAATTTGCCGGACACGGTATTGCTTTAATTTATTGATCTCAAAAATAAAACCTCCTGCTCCGCCCGGCTGAGCCATAAAAATAATTCCGGCTGAGCCATCATCATTCACCGATTTTTCGAGCTTGATGGAGGTAACCAGCCTGAAGGTGCCCAGGTTATTCTCATAGTCCGCCATGATTGCATAGGGAGAAACGGGCGATTTCCGGTTTAGAATATATTCTCCTTCCTGGACAATAAATAGATTTTCAGCATTTGCAAGGGTAGTCCAGTAGCTGTTTGTGCTGTCAAAATTTTCACTCAGGTTGAGCTTATCAAATTTTTCTTTTACGAGCTGGCCATTGGCTTTAAAGACAGCTACCGCCAAAAAGAAAAAAATTAAAAGGAAAAAATCCTGTTTTTTCAAGCGTATCACATTTTTGTGTTGCTTCAAAATTAGAAAAATAAAAGTTCACGATTCCGCAGATTTCTATACTTTTGAACAATTAAATTTTGAAAAACTTATGAAGCGATTTTGCACAGCGATCTTTTACATCCTTATAATAACAGTTTTTACTACCTGTAAAACGGATTTTGATGTAACAGCTCCCTATAAAGAAACAATGATTGTTTATGGTTTGCTGAACGCATCTGACACCATTCACTGGGTGCGCATTAACAAAGCTTTCCTTGGCGATGGAAATGCATACACAATGGCGCAGCAGCCTGACTCTATTAACTATCCTGATATACTTGACGTGAAGATGGAACAAATCAACTCTTCCGGTTCTGTTTTAAAAACTTTATACTTAACCAGGGATTCAAGCATTCCAAAGGAACCGGGAACCTTTGCCACCACACCAAATATCTTATACAGGACAAACGGAAATGAAAAGCTCGTACAGGAAAGTGACTACAGGCTCGTCATTTATAACAGGGAAACGGGTAAGACAGTGACAGCCGAAACTAATGTTGTTGACAGCATCTTTATGACCACTCCTAATCCATATGTAAACCCGCCTTTCCAGGTTAACTGGTACCAGGGACAAAGTTATATTATCAGGTATAACAGTGTTCCTGAAGGAATAGATTATCAATTAACCATCCGCTTTCATTATGATGAGGTCAACCTTTCAAACCAGTCAGATATTCAGCCGAAACAAATTGACTGGGTACTTCCGGAACAACTGGTACTTGAGAATAATGACGAATCCCAGCATTTGACACAAACAGTTTCCAAAGATGATTTTTACAATTTTGTGAAACAAAATGTATCGCCTAATCCCAGTGTAGAAAGAAGAATCGGAACCCTTGATTTTATTTTCACTGTGGCATCTAATGAATTTTATACTTACATCCAGGTAAATAAACCCCCCACAGGTGTTAACCAGAATATCCCTCAATATACGAATATTGATGAGGGATTAGGAATCTTTTCGAGCAGGTTAAAACAGTATTTCAGAAATTTTGAGATGAACCCGATCTCTAAGGATTCATTAATAGAGGGGAGCATCACAGGGGATCTTCAGTTTGTTTTGTTTTAACTGTTGAATTGTTATATTGTTGAATTATCATAACCCGATCCCAACAATATAACAGTATAACAATTTAACAATTAATATCCCACCATCCATTTTTAAACAAAACCTGTCTTTTTGTCACCGGCCCGCTTAAAGGATTAACAAAGTCATTTTAATATGTCATTATTGCTTTAAATTCCTGTTGGCATATTCATTGACTGCCTGTAAAAAAGCATTTTAAATAAAAACTAAAAATACAAATAGAATATGAGAAAAGTAATCGGAATAGATCTTGGAACCACCAATTCCTGCGTTGCTGTTATGGAAGGCAACGAACCTGTTGTTATTCCTAACAGCGAAGGAAGACGCACTACGCCTTCCATCGTAGCGTTCCTGGATAATGGCGAACGCAAAGTTGGCGATCCTGCAAAACGGCAGGCTATTACCAATCCCAAAAAGACCGTTGCTTCCATCAAACGGTTCATGGGGCATAATATGAATGAAGTAACGGAAGAAATCAAACGCGTGCCTTATGAAGTGGTCAGCGGTGATGGCAATTCGGCACGGATAAAAATCGGTGACCGAAATTATACACCGCAGGAAATTTCAGCTATCGTCCTTCAGAAAATGAAAAAAACTGCAGAAGATTATCTCGGCAGTGAAGTAACGGAAGCGGTTATTACCGTGCCTGCATATTTTAATGACTCTCAGCGCCAGGCTACAAAAGAAGCCGGTGAGATTGCCGGATTAAAAGTGCTGCGTATCATAAACGAGCCTACCGCAGCCGCTCTTGCTTATGGCCTCGACAAAAAGCATAAAGACGAAAAGATTGCCGTGTTTGACCTGGGCGGAGGTACATTCGATATTTCCATTCTTGAATTAGGCGAAGGCGTGTTCGAAGTAAAATCTACCAATGGTGATACGCACCTTGGCGGTGATGATTTCGATCATCGTGTGATTGAATGGCTCGCTGATGAATTTAAAAAAGATGAGGGCCTTGATTTAAGAAAAGACCCGATGGCATTGCAACGCTTAAAAGAAGCTGCCGAAAAAGCCAAGATAGAATTATCCAGCTCCACGGAAACAGAAATCAACCTGCCTTACATTATGCCGGTTGACGGTGTGCCGAAACACCTTGTTAAGAAACTCACACGCGCAAAGTTTGAACAGATGTGTGACGATCTTATCCAGCGTTCGCTTGAGCCCTGCAAAAAAGCATTGAGCGATGCAGGTTTAAAGACCGGTGATATTGACGAAGTGATCCTTGTAGGAGGTTCCACACGCATGCCTGTTATCCAGCAGCTCGTTGAAAAGTTTTTTGGAAAAGTTCCGCATAAAGGTGTGAATCCTGATGAAGTGGTTGCTATTGGTGCCGGAATACAGGGTGCCGTTTTAACGGGCGAAGTAAAAGATGTGCTGCTGCTGGATGTTACCCCGCTTTCGCTTGGTATTGAAACCATGGGCGGTGTGATGACCAAACTGATTGAATCAAACACTACCATTCCTACCAAGAAATCGGAAGTGTTCTCCACAGCTTCTGACAGCCAGCCTTCTGTTGAAATTCACGTGCTGCAGGGCGAACGCCCGATGGCTAACGGTAACCGCACTATCGGCCGTTTCCATCTTGACGGCATTCCGCCTGCACCGAGAGGAGTTCCGCAGATTGAAGTGACGTTTGATATTGATGCAAACGGAATCCTTCACGTAAGCGCAAAAGATAAAGGTACAGGCAAAGAGCAGAAGATACGTATCGAAGCTTCTTCAGGATTGAGCGAGGCGGAAATTAAGAAAATGAAACAGGAAGCTGAAGCGAATGCTGAGTCTGATAAAAAAGCAAAAGAAGAAGTGGAGAAGGTTAACCAGGCGGATACGATGATCTTCCAGACAGAAAAGCAACTGACTGAATACGGTGACAAGATTTCACCCGATAAAAAGGAAAATATTCAGAAAGCATTGTCTGAATTGAAAGAAGCTCACAAGAGTAAAAACCTTGCGGGCATTGACACAGCGTTAGCGGCTTTAAACACTGCATGGCAGGCAGCATCTGAAGAGATGTACAAAGCAGGCCAGCAGGCAGGACAGCCGCAGCAACCGGGCGCTGACGGATCACAAGGCGCACCGACTGAAGAGCCGAAAGCAGGCAACGATGGTAATGTAACGGATGTTGATTTTGAAGAAGTAAAGGAAGATAAGAAGTAGGCATTGGTCATTAGTCATTTAGTCATTAGTCATTAGTTATTAGTCATTAGTCATTAGTTTTTTTCATAAGGATGAAAGGGCTGTTCGTTAAATGCGGGCAGCCTTTTTTTTGTTCGTTTCTTTTGCTTGTGCAAAAGAAAGAACCAAAGAAAAGCACACCACGAACGCCAACCGAAAGCTTGTCCTTGGCGCACTGGCTTACGCCTCTATGCCGGACAAGTTTCGGTTCGCACCGTTCGTGGACGTCAGCCGCACCTTGTTACAGTTTTAAAATTGTAAGGTGAGGATGTTGTTTTATATGATGAAAGGATAAACGAAGCTTAACAGGAGGAAAGAATGGATGATGACCGGTAATGCCTGTTTTGCAGGAATGAATGCCTGCTTCTTTCTTTGTAATTCCTGTATCTGCGGGACAAATTCTTATATCTTTTTTCGGAATGCTCACATGTGCGGAATGATTTCTCACATCTTTTTTTTGAATTCTCTCACCTCCGGAAAGAATTCTCACATCTTTTCTTTGAATGTGCGCATCTATTTTTTAAATACCTGCATCTTTTTCCTGAATGCACGTATCAATTTATTAAATGCTCACATCTCCGGAACGGTTTCTCACATCTCTTTTTTGAATTCTCTCATCAACGGCATTGATTCTCTCCTCTTTTTTGTTCTTAAATTTTTTGTTGAAACGGCAGGCGGAAAATGGTTATGCTGTAATGGCTTATTGAGGGAGAAAAAATCTGAGGTTTGTTTTTTATGAAAAGTTAAGTAAAAAAAATGTAACCTATAGGGAGATTATGACGTATTTGAGGGGTTAGCATAATGGGAAAAACGGTGGACAATCATGATTTTTAAAGAACTTTCCACTCAAGAAACCCGTCTTTCTCAGTGAATATACTTTTTGCTCTTTCATAAAGCTCCAGATCTCTTATTTTATTCTTATTGCTTTTTTCTGTAACC
>DATEMK010000350.1:0-2699 GCA_035275625.1 Bacteroidia bacterium | reverse complement strand
TTGAGCCTTATGGCAATTTAAAACATGCCATCCATCAGGGTGATTTTTACAAAAACCTTTTTCATCTTTTTGAACAGGCAGATGAAAAATACAATTCCGGTATTTTCGATTTTACAAAAGATAAAATCTCAAAACATCTTTCAGTTGATAACAAGGTTATCAAAACCATCATCAATGAATTGTATTATCCTGAAAGCCCGTATGAATTTTCCGTACTTTCAGTTGAAATACTTGGCAGTGCTTATGAGCAATTTTTAGGGAAGCAAATAAAAATTGACACCGCTCACAGGGCAAAAATTGAAGAAAAGCCGGAAGTACGTAAAGCGGGGGGAGTTTATTACACTCCTCAATACATTGTTGAATACATTGTAAAAAATACAGTTGGCAAACTCATTGAAGGTAAAATTCCAAAAGAAATCAGCAAACTCCACATTGTTGATCCGGCTTGTGGCTCAGGGAGTTTTTTATTAGGAGCATATCAATTTTTACTGGATTTTCACAAAAATTACTACTCCAACAACGGCAAACCATCAAAAGGGAAAAAAGATAACCCGCTTACACCGGAAGGGAATTTAACAACGGCAGAAAAGAAAAGAATTTTACTCAATAACATTTTTGGAGTTGACATAGACGTGAATGCAGTAGAGGTAACAAAATTGAGTTTGCTTCTCAAATGTATGGAAGGTGAAACCGAAGCTAGCATTAACACACAAACCAAACTTTGGAATGAAAGAGTTTTACCATCTCTTGATGATAATATTAAAAGCGGTAACAGTTTAATTGACACCGATTATTATGATAGTCAATTAGATTTTGGTGACGAGAAGAAAATAAAACCATTCAATTGGGAAAAAGCCTTCCCTGAAACGTTTAAAAAAGGCGGTTTTGATATTGTAATTGGTAATCCACCTTACGGTGCATTATTTAATGAGAATGAAACTAATTATTTTAAAACTCATTATAAAACATCAGTATGGAGAGGAGAAAGTTATTTGCTTTTTGTTGATAAAGCATTATCCCTCTTATTAAAAAATGGATTGTTAGGTTTCATCATTCCTGATTCAATTTTAAATTTAGGATTCACACAACCATTACGGGAACTTCTTTTACAAAATTCAAGCCTTCAGGAAATTGTCAGCCTGCCATCCAATGTTTTTAGTAGTGCTACCGTTGATACTGTTTTGTTGTTTACTGTAAAGAAAGAAACGGTTAGCACCTTTCATTCAGTATCAGTGTCAGTTAAATTTTTCAGTAAAAAATCTTCCATTAATATAATCGAAAATCCTACTCGTTCTTTCAATGCAGAAACAAAAGAATGGTATAGTCAAAAATCCTTCAATCTTCAAAGCGATTCATCAGAACAATCTTTGATTCAAAAATTAGATTTATGTAAAAAAAGAATTAATGACATATCTGAAATGTTTTCAGGTATTAAAACTTATGAAGTAGGTAAAGGTAATCCTGCCCAAACTGAAAAAGTCAGAGACACAAAACCTTTTACATCGGAAATTAAAAAAGACAAAGACTGGATGCCTTTTTATGATGGTAAACACATAGGTCGTTATCAATTACTTTGGAAAGACAATAATTGGATTGATTATGGTACATGGCTTGCTGCTCCTCGCAACCCTGCCAACTTTTCAGGAGAGAAAATATTAATAAGAAAAATTATTGGTGAATCTTTAATTGCAACTTATATTCCTGAAACATCTTATTGCAATACATTACTATTTGTTCTGAAATTAACAGACAAATCTTATTCATACAAAAGCATTCTCGGAATTCTCAATTCAGCATTAATTGCATGGTATTTTCGTAAAAAATTTCAAATTAGCAATGATGATACTTTTCCGCAAATTATGATCCGTGATATACTACAATTCCCTATTCCTGAAATCAGTTCACATTATTCAAGAGAGTTAGAAAAAAATGTTGACCTGCTTTTAAAGTTAAATGCAGAACTACCGGAAGTAAAATTGCAAACAAAGACGGAACAAATTCAATCTAAGATTGAATATTGTGAGCAAAAAATAAATGAAGCAGTTTACAGGCTTTATGAGTTGACAGAAGATGAAATAAAGATTGTAGAAGGAAAATGAAAACAAATATTCCATAATTACTTTTAAATAAAAAGCACATGGTAAAAACAGTAAAAACTAATCTCACTCTATACCGTACAGTTGAAGAAAAGAAATATTGGGACTTAAGAAATGATGTCGCAATCTATAGGGGAAAAATAATTGACGAAACTTTAATTATAGAACAGGCGATTGATAATATCATAGCAGCATATTTTTGTAAAGTCGAAAAAATAAATGATGCGTTCAGTATGATTTTTAATAAAGGACATATAGGATTTCTGGCGAAAGAAAACATTTTAAAATTAATTCTTTCAAAACCTGAATATGAAAATTTTGGCAAAAAGTATAAAACAATAAAAAATGACATAACTAAAATAAGAACTCTAAGAAATTCTTTGGCTCATAGCAAAATATATTCTACATCGGAAAATATAAGTGGTTATGACGGAAATAAATTACCAATATTTAAGGATACAAATGGAGGAAAGAAAGAAGATATGGGATTTAGAATGCGTGAATTAAAATCCCAGATAGGCTTTATGAATGCCGTATTTAAGGGTTTATTAGAACTTTATAAAATTATTAAGCAAGAACAGCCAAAATAAACCTGTTAAAGTA
>DATEMK010000349.1:0-2928 GCA_035275625.1 Bacteroidia bacterium | reverse complement strand
GATCAAATTAAAAAAAATAAAAATCAAAAATCAAAAATTTAAAAGGAGGATAAATTATGACATTACTAAAATTTAAAAACGATCAGCCGGTGAAGTACACAGAGCGTATGCCGTACTTCAATGAAATGTTCAATGATTTCTTTGACGGATTGCTTACAAGTGATTTCCGCAGAACATCAACACCCGCAGTAAACATCATCGAGAATGATGACAACTTTACGTTAGAAATTGCTGCACCGGGACTGGCAAAAGAAGATTTCAAAATCAATGTGGATAATGATTTGTTATCCATCAGCGCTGAAAAAAAGAATGAAGCCAATGAAAAGAACAGCCGCTTTACGCGCAAAGAATTTTCTTATGTATCATTTAAGCGTTCCTTCAACCTGCCTGAAATTGTGGATGCAGAAAGCATCCATGCTGTTTACGCAAATGGTGTGATGGCGCTCACCCTTCCCAAAAAGGAAGAAGCAAAACCTAAACCGGTTCGCGAAATAAAGATTTCATAATAAGGGTTAGTTTTTTTAGGTTCCATTTAGCAGAGGAATGGAATAATTGAAAGATGAGGCTGTCTCAATTAATGAGGCAGCCTTTCTTTTCTGACATAAAGCAGCCGAATCAAAAATCGTTCAGGGTTTCCGGCAGTGTGAAACCTTTGAACTATTATATAAATTGCAGGTTTCGGACTTAGTTAAAAACCCTTTTTTATATGTAGCATCCCTGTTATCCGTACTCCTTCCAGGAAATGATTTTAAAATATTTTTTTCCTTGTGCAACTTTCTTTACCTTTACTGTGTCTTACTCTTAACAATCCAAAATCGTCCTATGAAAAAATATCTTCTCTTTCTTGCGGCTTTAGCAACCACTAACTGTGTCATCGCCCAAATCACAGATAAAAGAACATGGAACTGGTATTTCGGGAACTCTGCTGCCATCATGTTTACTTCGCAGAGCCAGCCGCCTGTGGCAATTACCACGAGCACAATGAGTGCAAACGAAGGCTCGTCTGCTATTTCAGACACAACCGGAAGTTTATTGTTTTACTCAAACGGAGAGCAGGTATGGGGAAGCAACAACCTGGTACTGCCAAACGGGTATGGTTTAAAAGGACATTACTGGTCGGCACAATCAGGATTGTTTGTGCCCATGCCCGGAAGCAATACGCTTTATTATTTATTCACAGTCAATAACTGGTCGGATCCAACTACTGAACTGAACTATAGTGTAATTGACAGAACACTAAATAGCGGATTCGGAGATGTTACTGCGCAAAAAAATATTCTTGTCAATTCAAATTGCCGTGAACATCTTACCGCTGTTTTTCATGATAACGGTGAAGATATATGGATACTGAGCCATGAATACGGCAACAATCATTTTGTAGCATACCTGCTCACTTCACAGGGGCTTAACATGACTCCCGTAGTTTCTCCTGTTGGCACTTTTTGGGAAAGCTGGAACCGCTATGGTTATTTAAAAGTTTCGCCACATTGCAATAAGATTGCATCGGCATTGGGCGGAGAAGCTTTTGCAATGCCCGATACCACCGTACAGGTATGCGATTTTGATAATGCAACAGGCATCGTAAGCAATCCTGTTGTTCTTGCCGACTATAATGCTATTCCTGCAGCTTACGGATGCGAATTTTCACCGGATAATACCAAGCTGTATGTTACCGAATTCAACGGACCGAATATTTTTCAATTTGACCTTACTTCACCAAATCCGGCTTCCACACAATTAAATATAGCGCCTGCCGTGGGAACAAAATCATCACTGACGGCAGGACCCGATGGTAAAATATATGTGGCAAGGCAGGCTCACAGTGAATTAGGAATTATTCTGTCACCTGACGTTGCCGGGACCGGATGTAACTATGTGGATGCCGGAGTGCTGCTCACTGCGGGAGGAAATACTATCGGCAGCTGCAATGTATTCCGCCCCTGCGCATCAACCACTTCTATTTTTGCAATTGACCATTCACAAAATATTTTTGATGTTTTTCCAAACCCTGCAAATTCAATGCTGACCGCAAGAAGTTCAGAACAAATAAAGCAGCTTAAGATTTCTGACGTGACAGGAAGAATTGTTTTTAAAGAAGAGTTTGAACCCGGTAATAAAATGTTTAATGTGCAGATTGATGTCAGCAATTTTTCATCCGGCATTTATTTTTTGCGCATGGATGCAGGAGAAAAAGTTTTTTTGAAGAAAGTGATGGTGGAGTAAGAACGAATTGCAATCAATTGTTTCGGAAAGAAATCCGCCTGGGTTGAAGCAAGTATCCATAGCAGGCAGGAATCTTTATTTTTGAGTAAGTGCAACTTTTTGTTACTTTTATGTTTCTTCTTTATTGAGATTTACTCAATTGGTTCTGTCCTTTGACAATTATAAATAAATAAATCATGAGCATATTCGATCCATTGCTCCGAAATGCGAAGGGAGTACTATTGAAGTTTTTGTTTCTTCAGTTCCTTCTCTTTGGTGCATTATTCATTGACAAAACCCATGCAAGTGATTACTATTGGGTAGGCGGCACAGGGAACTGGAGTGATTACGCTAACCATTGGGCAACAACTTCGGGTGGATTGATTTTTCATATTCAGATACCCGGACTGTCAGATAATGTATATTTTGATGCGAATTCATTTACAACGACAGGGCAAACGGTTACTACGGATACCACTTTTTTTTATATAAATGACATGGACTGGACAGGCGCACAATTCTCCCCTCACTTTATTGCCGGAAACATTAACATTTATGGTTCGCTGACTTTAATAAATAACATGTTTATATCAAGCACTATATTACGTTTTCTCTCTGCTTCTGCGGGCAATACCATCACATCAGCAGGAAACTCTTTGAATTATATTTATCTTGACGGAGCGGGCGGTACCTGGTCGCTTACTGGTGATTTTGCATGTAATAATT
>DATEMK010000348.1:0-2194 GCA_035275625.1 Bacteroidia bacterium | reverse complement strand
GGTTACATAAATATTTACGCTGTCCTCAACCACCATTGAAGTAATTACATCATCTCCGCTTGCGGTGTCATTGTATCTTATTGATCCAATTTCAGTTCCATTAACATCATAACGAATAACTACATAATCATAATCTGTGAGTTGCCTTTCACTTTGTCCGGCAACATAAATATTCATGTTGTTATCAAGCGTAATATCATTTCCAATGTCTGCAGCATTGTTGCTTTGATATTCGTAACGCCTGCTCCAGATTTGATTTCCGCCTGGCGCATATTTAATCACAAGAATGTCAGCGTTAGAATATGTTGGTCCTCCATAATCGTCTCCGTAATGTCTGCCCGTTACATAAATGTTTTGCATTGTATCGGAGGTAATTGCTTTTAGTTCATCGCCTGTAACATTGAAAGGAAGATTAGTAGGAATTGAATCCAGCCAGGCAAAATTTCCGTTGGCATTAACTTTCGTAATTTTAAATGAAATCCTTGCACCAAAATAAAAATTGCCAATGTTGTCAATATGGTAAGAACTCATTCCTCTTGTTATTATCCCTTCGTTGGCAAATATTGATGTTCCGCTTGTATCAAGACGCATTGCAATATATTTGTCAATGTAATTCGTATGAGAAATGTATCTCCCCAAAACCGCAATTTCATTATTCAGAATTCTGATTTTGTTTCCTTCATAACTTGCTATTGAATCAGCCCCATAAGAGTCAGTCCAAACAGTATTTCCGCTTGAATCAATTTTTGCCGTAATAAGTTTCTGGTTTCCTGATGTGTCAATAGAAGTATAGCCGGTTACATAGGAATTTCCTGTTTGGTCAACATCAATTGATTGTCCCATGTCTCTGCCATTTGCGGCACCGCTATAAGTATTCAGCCAGTCAAAACTTCCATTAGGAAAATATTTAAAAGTAATTAAATCGCTGTTGACTGAATCAGTTGCAGTGCCTCCTGTAATGAAAATATTATTTAAGCTGTCAATACCAAAATCGCCTGCCACGTCATCCTGATTGCTTATCCCATTAAATATTTGTTGCCAAATTATACTTCCTGAAGGAGTGTACTTTATTACTATAATATCTCTTCCCGTACTTCCATTATCAACACTTGCAACAACAACCAAATCTCCAGCATTGTCCATCTTCATTTTTGGGTTATCATATGTGTAGTTAAGAAAATTTGAGCTTATACTTGAACTCCATTGTGGCAATGGCTGTGCAGGTAAGAATCTTGAAGTCAAGATTGCGAAAATGATAAGGAGAGTTTTTTTCATTGTTGTTTTGTTTATGCTAAACTGTTTATTCCCTGCCAGCCGGCCGGCAGGTTTCTGCTAATCTGATGTATAGTTATTTTTATCTTCATTCGTTTTATGCTTTGCAAATTGCTAATTTCATGCACATCAGTTTAAAGTCGCACTGCCGCCAATGAGTTGAAGGGATTAAAAAAAATTTCAAAAGTGGGGCTTAGAAGCTCAACTGTTTGATTACCTACTCTGTTTGAGAGATGCACCACTGTTTGTATCACGTTTAAAGCCCCTTTTTAAAAATTTCTTTTAATTTAACTGTTATCGAATACCATACTATGCACTCGACTTTGCTTCGCTTTATTCTTTAACAATCTTCTTCATTGTATGTTCTCCATCAATAAATAGATCAAGAAAATAAATTCCTTTTGAAAGAAAACTCAGGTTTATTGTTTTTGCATGAGAGCTGTCAGGATTATTTTCTATTTTGTAAAAAACAGTTTGCCCAAAAACATTGTGAATTTTAAAAATCAGTAGTTTCATAGTCTGCTTTGGCAGCTCAATTGAAAGGATGGAAGAAACAGGGTTGGGAAAAATTGAAATACCCGAAAAAGATTTTAAATTACTATTTATTCCGGTTGTTGAAGTGGTATCACAGAATTTAACAAACCAGTAATCTACACTGCTGCTCCAACTTGATTGTGTTTTATATCCTCCTATTCCGGCAGAAGTATTGTTAACAATTACATAGCAACTATCTTTTGTTTGAATGGCATCGCCATATTCATCATGTCCGGTTGTAAAAATAGTTTTATCCCATTGCTTATTTCCAAGCGAATCGGTCTTAACAATCCAGCTTTGTTCTACTCCCAAATTAATTTCCGTTTTATCACCGCTTATATTCGAATAAGAGTCACCTGAAAATAAATATCCATTATCAATTGTTTTG
>DATEMK010000347.1:0-28568 GCA_035275625.1 Bacteroidia bacterium | reverse complement strand
TGCGAAAAACAAAAGTAGTTGTAGAATAACAATCGTTCATCTAAATCTTCTGATCAGGTATATCCGAAAAAAAAGAGGCTGGCTCAAACAGAGACAGCCTCTTTTGTTTTTTCTTTCAAATTACCTCACCAGTGTTACTCTTCCTTTTCGGTGATGCCACTTTCCAAATACATCTTTTATATCAGCTACATAGATATAAACATCCTCAACCGCAGTTTCACTGCTTCCAATAACACTGCCGTCCCAGGGATGTGTAAACCCATTTTCACTTGCAAAAACCCTGTCACCCCAACGGTTGTAAATATCGAGTTTTACAGCAAGAATATTTATTCCTTTTACCGTGAATACTTCGTTATTGCCATCACTGTTCGGACTGAAAGCGTTTGGAATATAAAAGGTAGTAATCGGATCAATGTGGACTAAATGAGAAACCGTATCCCAGCAACCGAATGAATTTTCCACATATAATGTAACAAGATAGGTTCCTGTATCAGCATAGGTATGAGAAGGCTCTTCATCCGTTGAAGATGAACCATCGCCAAAAGTCCATAATTGCGACACAGAACCTGTTGACAAATTATTAAAATTAATTACCGGATATAAAATATTTGCATTGGCGGGCTCCGGAATGAATTCAGCTTCCGGTGCGGGATATACGGTAATCATATTGCTGATAGTAACTGTTTTTGTACAACCTGAATCGGATGTTACAGTGAGTGACACAGGATATGCACCACTTTGTGTATAAATGTGAACGGGGTTCTGATCATTTGAAGTGCTACCGTCACCAAAATTCCACGACCAGGAAATGATATTACCGGATTGTATATAGGATGCATCAGTGAACTGAACCGGTAATGGTCCGCATCCAGCCGCAATATTGCTCAGGAAAGCGGTTGCAGGCTCAGGATTGATGACAATTTGCATAGTTACTGTATCCGTACACCCGAGGTTTGATGTTGCAATCATGGTAATGGTGTATGTTCCGCTCTGCTGATATGTGTGCACCGGGTTTTCTTCTGCAGAAACGGCTGAGCTGTCACCAAAAATCCATATATAACCGGTGATTGTTCCTGAAGCAATTGTGGATGTATTAGTAAACTGAATCCCTTCATTTGCACATCCGTTCTCAGCAGTAAAGCCTGCATCAGGAGCCGGATTTACTTCAACGGTGGTTGTCACAATAGCTTTGCAGCCGTTGGCGTTTGTTTCTTCAAAAGTAATAGTATAAGTTCCTGCAGCTGCATAAATATGCGTAGGAGTTACATCGGTGCTTGTATTTCCATCACCAAAGCTCCAAAGCAGAGTGCTGCCACTTACATTAGTTGAATCTTCAATGTTTATAAATGTGACAGGATCAGTAATACAACCCGCATTAACAGCAATTACCGGGACAGGGTTTACGAATACCCTGACAGAATCACTGAACAAATCACTGCAACCTAAATCTGAAGTAACAATAAGCTGAACGTTATAGGTGCCAGGCACTCCATAAATGTGAATCGGGTTCTGTGAACTGGAAAGTCCATTATCTCCGAAATCCCAGTTCCATGAAACAAGGCTTCCGCCTGCAGGTGCGCCTGACTGGTCATTGAAAACTGTAGGCACATTAAGGCAAACATCTGATCCGTTAAAATGTGCATAGGGCAGTTCAAATACGCTGACAGGCTGTGTAATAGTTCCAATACAACCTTGTCCTGTAGTGGCTGTCATGGTTACATTATAAGTTCCCCAGGCAGCGAAGGCATGAACCGGGTTTAAAGTAGTATCTGTACTGCCATCTCCAAAATTCCATGAACAGGTAACATTTCCTCCGCCATTAACAGTTGACTGATTATAAAATGCTGTTCCGAAACCGAAACAAACACTCGCTGAACTGAATTGCGCCACCGGCAGCGGAAACACATTTACACTTTGTATAATAGTGTCCTTGCATCCATTCGCAGTTGACACAACCAGGCTAACGTTATACGTTCCCGGAGTTGAATAGATATGTGAAGGGTTCTGTACGGATGAATTATTTCCATCTCCTAAATCCCATAACCAGTTTGTTATAGAACCACTGCTTACAGTTGAAGTATCTGTAAATTGCGTTGCATTGTTCAAACAAACGTTTTGTGAAACAAATCCTCCACCCGGTAAAGGGTTTACAATTACAGATTGCGTTGATGAATCGCTGCAACCGTTATCCGTAGTAACAACGAGCATAACATTATACGTTCCATCGTTATTAAATATATGAGACGGATTCTGCTGATTTGAACTTGTTCCATCCCCGAATTCCCAATACCAGCCATTAATGCTGCCTGATGTCACAGAAGAACCATCCGAGTAAATCGTTGCATTTCCAAAACAAACTGCAGGAGCAGTAAAACTCACCAGAGGTAATGGATTCACTTTGACAGTTTGCGAAATCGTATCGGTACATCCAAGATCTGATGTTACAATTAAAGTTGCCGTATATGAACCATCATTCGCATAAGTGTGTGAAGGATTTTGCAAGTTCGAAGTTCCTCCATCTCCGAAAGACCATGCATAACTGTTTATTGAACCATTTTGCATAGTTGACAGATCGGTAAAATCAGTTGTTGCATTTTTACATACCGAAGTGGTTGAAAAATCTGCAACAGGTTTTGGATTTATGGTTACCGATGCTGTGAAAGAAGCTGTACATCCACCACCTGAAGCAACAGTGACCGTTACATTATAAGTTCCCGGTGCATTATATAAATGAGAAGGGTTTTGCTGAGTTGAAGAAGAGCCGTCACCAAAATTCCAGTCCCATGAAGAAATAACTCCATTGGTAATTGTTGAAAGATCTGTGAAAACTGCAGCCGTTCCGAAGCATGATGCATTGCCTGAGAAATTCGCTGTTGGTTCAGCACCTACTCCAACATTCTGTGTAACAGATGCAGTACATCCATTTCCGGAGGTTGCCTGCAAAGTAACTACATGAATACCCGAAGTTGCATACTGGTGAGTTGGATTTTGCAATGTTGAATTTGTTCCATCCCCAAAATCCCATGACCAGGAAATAATATTACCGCTCGGAATAGTGGAAGTATTATTGAAAGGTATCATGGAACTCAAACAGGTAGGTGAAGTCGTAAAATCAGGAACCGGTAAAGGATTCACAGATACATTCGAGTAAAAACTATTTGTACAGCCGGTAGGATCTGTTATAGTAACGGTATATGTACCCGCTGCATTTACGACAATACTTTGAGAAGTCGCTCCATTTGACCATATATAAGTGGAACCCGCATTCCCTGCATTTAAGGTATCATTCCCGCCAGCACAGAAAGCAACATTTCCTAAATTCCCCATTATTCCTGTACCCCCGACCGTTACAATTGAAGATCCACTTCCCTGGCATCCGAAAGAATTTGTGACGATCACGCCATAGTTTCCTGAATCGCTCACCGTTATACTCTGAGTAGTTTCTCCATTCGGTGTCCATAGAAATGTAGAGCCGGTATTTCCTGCATTGAGTGTTGTAGAATTTCCCGCACAAATAAATGTTGGTGATAAATTAACTACGGGTGTTGGATTTACAAATACGTCTATAGTATCGGAGTTTTTACAACCGTTCGTATCCGTTACAAGGACGGTATAAGTGGTATTAGCGGCTGGATTTACATAAATTGTTGCAGAAGTATCTCCGGAAGGAGACCATATATAAGAGATGCCCCCGGATGCTGTCAATCCTGTTGTGGAACCATTGCAAATCGTTGCATCAGGACCTGCACTTATAACCGGCATTTGATTAATGGTCACATTAGCAGTATCTGTTGAAGTGCATCCGTTAGCGCCCGTAACAGTAACGATATAAGATGTGGTTGAAGAAGGATTAACAGTAATGCTTGCAGTTGTTGCCCCTCCCGGATTCCACAGGTAACTAACGCCACCTGTAGCCGTAAGTGTTGCGCTTAATCCCGCGCAAACTGCTTTATCAGGTCCGGCACTTGCGACTGGAAGAGCTTTTATGATTACAAGAACAGAATCGGTGTCGGAACATCCGTTTGCATCAGTAACAACCACCCCATAAAATGAATTAATAAGAGGATTAACTGTTATGCTTGCGGTAGTTGCTCCACCAGGGTTCCATAAGTACGAGGTACCTCCTGTCGCGGTTAATGTAGCTGAACCTCCGCTGCAGATAGACTGGTCAGTTCCTGCATTTGCATTCGGAAGCGGGTTCACAATAACCGGTTTTTGAATTGTGTCGCTGCATCCGTCTGTTGAGGTAACAATTAAACTAACGTTGAATGTACCCGAAGTTGAATATGTATGAACCGGGTTCTGGACGCCTGCAGTGGTTGCGTCACCAAAATTCCATAACCATCCTGACATTACACCATTTGGCACCGTGGAATTATTTGTAAATACCGTCAGGTCATGTAAACATGCTGTAGTGGCAGTAAAATCTGCCACAGGTAAAGGAAATACTGTAACTTGCTTTACAATGCTATCTTCGCATCCGCCACCTGTAGTTACCAATAAGGTAACAGGATATGTCCCTGCTGCCGCAAATTGATGCAATGGATTTTGCAGTGTTGAAGTTGAGCCGTCACCAAAATTCCAGTTCCATGAAACAATATTTCCGACAGAAGTTGTGGAAGCATTGGTAAAGGCTATATTATTTCCAGCACAATTATTATTAAAGTTGAAGTTTGCAGAAGGAAGCGGGAATACATTAAAGGATTTTACAATAGTGCTTGTGCATCCTGAATTAGAAGTGACAGTAAATGTCACGGTATAGTTCCCCGGATTTGCATATACGTGAACCGGGTTTTGCTGCTGCGAAACATTTCCGTCTCCGAAATCCCATTGCCATGAAGTGATAGTTCCGCCATTCACAACAGAAATATCAAAGAAATTCATAGGGTCATTTATACACACATCATTAGGAGTGAAATTCGCCTGTGGCAAAGGATTCACATTTACGGTTGTGGAAATGGTTCCGCTGCATCCGTTGGGATCAGTAATGACAACACTGTAAGAGCCTGAACTGTTTACTGTAATAGTCTGAGTTGTCTGGCCACCGGGTGTCCACAGGTAAGTATTACCCGGGTTTCCGGCATCCAGCACAGCGCTTCCTCCCTGGCAAAATGCAACATTTGAAAGATTGTTTGTAATGGTTCCCCCTAAACTTATGATGCTTGAATCAGTATCCGTGCACCCGAAAGCATTAGTAACAATAACTCCGTATGTTCCGGCACTAGATACTGTGATGGTTTGAGTGGTTTGGCCATTAGGAGTCCAATAATAGGTTGAACCCGGGTTTCCTGCATCTAATATAGTAGTTTGCCCTGTGCAGACAAACCCGTTTTGTAAATTAACGGATGGCAACGGATGAACCGTTACATTTACAAATGCAGTTCCGGTGCATCCGTTTCCGTCTGTAACGTTAACTGCATACGTGGTAGAATTTGAGGGTGTGACTGTTATTGTTGAAGTAGTGCTGCCTGTTGGATTCCATGAGTAAGTGTTTCCACCACCTGCAGTCAGGGTAACACTTTGTCCAAGACATATTGATTGATCAGGGCTGATGGTGGCTATTGGTAACGGGTCAACAATTACTGTTACCTGGTCAATGGCAGTACAACCATTTGCATCCGTAACAGTTACTGTATATGTAGTAGTATTACTGGGAGAAACTGTAGTAATATCCGTAGTGGCGCCATTGCTCCATTGATAAATAACTCCCCCTGATCCGATAAGTGTTACGTTTCCGCCAAGACAAACATGCTGATCCGGACCGGCATTGGCAGTTGGAAGCGGAAAAATAGTAACTGTTTGCGTGAGAGAATCTACGCATCCGTTCGCACTTGTTACTACTAAAGTGATATCATAGTTCCCTGGTTGGTTATAGGTAACAGTTGGATCCTGAAGAGTAGAAGTCTGACCGTTTCCTAAATTCCAGTAATAAGAAACACCGCCTGTTGAAGTATTTGTAAGTGTAACAGAACCATTCTGGCAAGTGCTTCCACCTGTAAAAGTAAATCCTGCAACCGGGCTTGGATTCACGGTCACCTGTTGTGTGATAGTATCAGCGCATCCAAGTGAATCTCCGGCAATGAGCGTAACTGTATAAGTTCCTGCATTCGGATAAACACCGGTCGCATTCTGTCCGTTAGAAGTCTGGCCATTTCCTAAATTCCAGTTCCATGTATATAAGCTCCCGGCAGGGGTAGTTGTATTTGTAAATGGAACAGCTGTTCCTGCACATATCGTTGGAAATGTAAAATCTGCAATCGGAATTGGCAGAATTGTTATGGGAAGGGTAACCGTATCAATACAGCCAAAGCTGTTTGCAATAATAAGTGTAACGTTATAAGTTCCAGGTGCAATGTAAAGATGAATCGGGTTTTGTATGTTAGATGTTGTGCCGTCTCCAAAATTCCATGACCATGAGTTAATGGTTCCCCCGGGAGTAGTGGACTGATCAATAAATTGAACAGGCATATTGAAGCAGCCGGGATTTGCTGTAAAAGCTGCTATGGGAATGTATGCATCAACTATTTCTACAGTATCAGTTCCGGAACATGTTCCATCACTTACGGTAACAACGTACGTCCCCGATGGCACAGTAATGCCCTGCTGGGTTGCACCGGTGCTCCATAGATAAGTATAAGGAGGATTTCCTCCGCTGCCGTTTGCATAAATCGTTGCAAAATCATTGCAGGCTATGAATTGATCCGGTCCTGCGTCAGCGGTTACACCTATAACGGTAAGACAGTACGAATAGATCTGTGAGCCCATATAAGGACAGGCATCGTCATGTACTTTTGCCGTAAAACAATATGTTCCCCCGATGTCAGCAGTTGTCGGAGTCCAGCAAAAAATTCCGGTCGGATGCTGTGCAGTGTTTGTGGAAAATGTACCGGCAGGAATTCCGTTATCCCATGACACAAAAACATTTTGCCCGGCATCCGGATCATTGGAAAAAATATCAAAACAGAATTGCTGGTTTGCACAAATAGTGGCTGTAAAATTATTCGTTCCGTTAATGCCGGTCAGGGTAGGCAGTGTATTGGTGCATGTAATAACAGTAATTTGAATATCACGTTCCACTGAACCAATCAGCACACCATTCCTGTATTCTTCCACCAGCACTGCCATTACGGTTACCTGCAATTGCTGTGGTGTCATGCAAATGTCACCTGTCTGCGTGTTAAACTGCATAGCAGGAATAGAGTTCAAGGGATTGGTTGCAGAATATGGGTTAATATAATTGACAGTAGAACCGGCAGTCTGAAGAGGAGTTATGAGTGAATAAACCAATGAATCGCCATCACTGTCAAAAGCTCCGTGATTAAAACAAAATTCCTGTCCCTGGCAAATAAACGGAACAGGCTTATTGGAAAATGTCGGGGAGTTATTGCATGGGCTGATCACATTATTTAACGTTGCATAAATATAAAATGTGCTTACTCCCGGAGTGGTTATGGTGGTGATCGCAGCATTTCTGCAGCACAGGTTATAGCTGAACATCCAGTCTGTGCATTGCATCGGAAGCGTGACAATCCCTTCATAGACCCATTCCTGTATGCCGGTGAAATTTCCACCATTACAGGTTGACGTTGCGCTCGGACAAATAGGTGTTACCTCCTGACCCGTTCCGGGTATGGGATAACATGTTACCCCGAGCGTTTGCCCGCAGGAAGCTGAAGAGATGTTGACGTAAGCATTGGTGGGCGCAGCTATCCCGATGCAGTCCCTGTAAAATGAAAGCCTTACTTTGTAGGTGTTACCCCCGAGGCATTCGTAAGTCAGATCCGCACCCATTGAATGGCTGGCGTACGTTTTCTGAATGAAACACGTCATCAGAATAACCAGCAGACTTACAGAAATTTTTTTAAGTAGTTTTTTATTCATGTAGATAGGATTTATTCGTTTGAAATGACATTTTGTTTCAGTATCTTAAATGTTCCAGGTTTTGAATTCATTCAATAATACGTTCATCACCCTCCGAATGCTTTGAAATAAGGCATCAAACCGTTATTTGTAAGTTTTTTAAAAAAGTAACTTAAAAATGCCGGCACATTTCGTGAGTCATCCATATCAAATGGGCGTCAATTCACGAAAGCAAATTTTAATTGCGTTTGAAAAAGAAGAAAAAGCTGTGTAATGTTTTTAGTAAAAGGTTCAGTAAAAATTAATTTCCATGCTGAAACCACATGATATTTGAAAATACTTTACACCCTGTTTACGGAAGAAAAATGATCAGAAAATAAATAAGGGCTCTGTTTTGCAATTCAAACTCTTTTTTAAATAATCAAAAAAACCGCTGCTCCAAATAATTTGCCAGTAATACAAAAAGGGCGCAAATTGTTTTAATAATTCAGCGCTCCCGGTTTGTTTTTATACCTTTTACACTTTAAGATTTGAATACTTGCAGGGGCAGCAGGGTAAGATGCAGAATGATTAAATTTACCGCTGAAGATGTTCCTGTTTTCAAATGAGTAAACGCAGCTATTACATAGTTAATTTAATTACCAGGTACCGGATTGCAGCTGCACCGGTACTAGTCGTATTAATTATCACTCACCAGGCGGTGCTTTTTAAATGGCTGTTAGCCGTCAGCTTCCTGACAGATGCGGTGGATGGCTATTTAGCACGTAAATATAAAGTAACAAGCCGCTTCGGATCCCGGCTTGATTCCATCGGGGATGATCTCACTATTGCGGCAGCGATTGTTGGTTTGTTTGTACTCAAGCCCGGGTTTATCCGCAGTGAAATAATCCTTGTCAGTATTCTCCTCGTGTTATTCATCTTACAAAATATTTTTGCTTACTTCCGCTACCATAAGCAAACAAGCTTTCATACCTATACTGCAAAAGTTGCAGCCGTGCTGCAGGGATTTTTTATGCTGAGTATTTTTTTTCTTCCTCATCCTGTTTTGATTTTATTTTATGCTGCCGCATGGATTACAATAATTGATCTCGTAGAAGAAATCATTCTCATATCGCTGCTTCCGAAATGGGAAGCTGATGTAAAAGGGGTGTACTGGGTTTTAAAAAGAAAAAGAAAAAGAAGAAACTAGAGCCTCGAAGTAACCTGAGCGCATAATTACTCCGTCCTTGCGATACAACTCCCAGTAACCGTGCATCTGGTCGCCAGGCATTTGTCCTTTTGCCCAAATGGAACCGCCTTTGTGAAAATGAACATGTTCCTTTGTTTTCATTTCCATTCATTTTAGTCTTTCCAAAACACCTTTTCGTTTGACTATATTTTTATAATCCCATTGAATCTTTATCGACTTTTTAAGCCAGCGTTTCAAATCAGTTTTATTAATTTGTTTTGCAGATGTGTAACGGGCTTCGGCAGCTTTGAAAGTACCTTCCTTTTGCAACACTTGCTCATCAAAAGACTGACCGCTCCAAAACAACAACCGGACACAATTTTTCAGTTTACTGGGTAAATAGCGGCTGATTTCTTTAGAAAGGATATTACAAATTTCCCTGTCTTCAGGTGATTGTAAGTCATTGTATGCCTGGATGTCTTTATTCATTTCTTTTTTTTATAAAAGTTATTGTCGTTTTAATTGTGACGTTTATCTCCCTGTGTCCCTCCATAGTCTCCTCTTTAGGAGACGGTTGTTTCATTTAATCAAAAGTAATTTTTCTTTCCTAATTCACAAAAAAATAAAACGACAACATTTTTTTTTCTAATTCTTTACTGCCGCTTTCGTTTGCAGGACGGCTTTTCGAAGATGTTTTTTCAAAAAAAATTCAGCTTTATTTTATTTCTGCCACAGCAGGTTTGAGCACGAAGAATGTTGCAAACTTTTTTACCCAGTCTTGTTTACCGGGTATAAAAACAACGTCATATTGAAATAAATTTCCAATATTTACACCAACATTCCCATTAAAATGAAAATATCTCTCCCTCTTTTATTCGTTCCGGTATTGTTGGTTTCCACGATTTTATCTGTTGCACAGAGCAACAGTGATAAAGCAACCATTGTTCACATTGATTCGCTCAACAGCCATGCGGAGCAGTATGCAGATGAACATTCTCCGCTTGCAGGTCCTGCTGCAATGGAGGCTTTACAAAGCTCACGTAAAATAAATTACAGGAAAGGTGAAACGGAAGCATTAATTGTGCTCGCTTCTCTTGAGGAGGATTCCGGTAAATATGAAACAGCATTGAGGCAATTGGAATATGCATTAAAGGCGAGCAATGAGATTAAAGACAATAGTCTAATTGCAAAGTCCATTCAAAATAAAGGCAACATTGAAACATTGCAGGGCAACTTTAAAGAGGCGATTGAAACTTACATGCAGGCGCTTTCCATTGCAGAGAAAATTGGTGCAAAGAAAATTATTTCTGATGTACTCAATAACATCGGTATTTGTCATCTTGATTTACAGAAGTACGATAAGGCGCTTGAGTTTCATACACGCGCATTAAAAATGCGCCAGGAAGAAGGGTGGGAGAAAGAAGTTGCAGCTTCGTTGCAGAATATCGGTAATATTTATTTTGCGCAGGAACAGGACACAGCAGCAATGAAGTATTACCAGGAGTCACTTGAGATGAGAAAAAAACTCGGAGACAAATCTGGCATTGCAAGTTCGCTGAACTGTATTGGTGCAATATATGTTGACTACGAACAGAATGAAAAAGCGAAAGAATTGATCGGGCAGGCTGCGGCAATCAGGAAAGAAATCGGGGAGCTGAACAAGCTTCCGATGTTATATGGAAACCTTGCAGATGTAGAAAGCATGTCGGGCAATCATGCTGCTGCCATCAGCTACCTTGACCAGGCATTAGAAATAGCAAAGCAGACAAAAGCAAAAAGAGATTTCAGAAATATTTACCAGAGTTATTCGGTCACTTATGAAGAAATGAAAGATGCTCCCAATGCTTTGAAGAATTATAAACTATATACTTTGTATAAGGATTCCATACTAAATGAAAAGAACAGCAGGCAGGTAAATGATCTGCAGGCAAAGTATGAAGCAACAGAAAAAGAAAACAAGATAAAGTTGCAGCAGGCGGAGATTGACAAACAAAAAACACGGAATGTTTTTCTATCTGTTTCATTTCTTCTTGCCGCCATCATTGGAACGCTTTTATTTAACCGCCACCGTTTAAAAACAAAACAGGTAATACAGGAAGAAAAAATAAAGCAGGAACGGCTCCGCAATCAAAGCATGATTATGGCACAGGAAAATGAACGGAAACATATAGCAGGTGAGCTGCATGACGGGCTGGGGCAGGTACTGTCAGCGGCACGGTTAAATGTAGAATCGCTTTCGCAGAAATTATCGGTGGGAACAACAGACCCGCAGCTTGCCAGTGCGCTGAACCTTATTGATAATTCATTTACCGAACTCAGGAATATTTCGCACCGGATGATGCCTGTGCATTTGATCCGTTTCGGACTTAAAGCTGCCATACAGGATATGGTTGACAATCTCAATAAAAGCGGGAGCATTCAGTTCCGGTTTGATGCTGACGAAGAAATTCCACGTTTTGAAAATGCGATTGAAATTAATGTATTCCGCATTGTACAGGAATGGATAAACAATGTTATCAAGTATGCACATGCTGCGGAAGTAAGCATTCAGGTAATGCTTTCAGAAAACGAACTGACTGTTATGATGGAAGATAACGGAAAAGGTTTTGACACGAAGCTATTAGAAACCGGTAAAGGAAACGGCTGGTACAATATCAACTCGCGGGTGAGCCTTATAAACGGGCAGATTGAAATTGATTCAAAAATAAATAAGGGAACATTGGTTTCTGTTTTTGTTCCGGTGAATGTATCAGATTTAGTTTTAGATTGATGATGGATAAGATTAAACTATTTCTTCTTGACGATCACCAGATCATGCTCGATGGCATCAGATCATTGCTGAATAATGATGATACTTTTATAATAGTCGGTGAAGCTACCCGTGCGGAAGATGCACTAAAGGCGATTCCTTCCTGTCATCCTGATATTGTGATCTCGGACATCAGCTTACCGGGGATGAACGGAATTGAGTTTACAAAGCGGTTACAGGAAGATCAGCCGAAAATAAAAGTGATGGTGCTTACTATGTCAGCAGGCGATCATAACATCAATGAATTGCTTAAAATCGGAGTTTCGGGTTACGTGCTCAAGAATGCAGGAAGAGATGAGCTGAGAAAAGCGTTGCTGAAAATTTCGAAAGGAGAAAAATATTTCAGCAGCGAAGTGGCGGAAGGGCTGATGCGCATGAAAGAAGGTTTGACTGCCGGTAGCGACCTGCACCTGACTCCGCGTGAGCTGGAGGTGCTTAACCTGATCGCGAAGGAATTTTCAAATAAGCAGATTGCAGATGAACTCTCGATCAGCGAACGCACGGTAGAATCACATCGCAAAAACATTTTCAGAAAAACAGGAACCAAATCCGTTGTGGGGCTCATCCGTTTTGCTATTGATAACGGCTATCTGAAAGAATAACCTTTTTAAGGATTAAAGGATATTGGAATGCCAGATAATTACTGGCATTCCAACATTCCAACGTTCCATTTTTCCGTCTTGCTTTTATCGCTGCACAACAAACTTTACAGCATCGGAAGAATTACTTTCTGTGGAGAGAAAATAAATTCCCGGAGTTAAACCTGAAACATTAATTTCCATTACACCTGAAATTTCTTTTGACATAAAAACAGTAACATTCATTCTTTTTCCAAGTATATCAGAAACGCATAAATGTTTTGTTTCAGCAGTACTACTGATAAATAATTTTTCAGAAACCGGGTTGGGAAAAACGGAGAACTGAATTTTTTCTTCGCTCTCCTTTATTCCTGTAAACGTCCCGCCACTCCATTTGGCAATATAGTTATGACCGTTAAATGCTCCTTCGCCTCCGTAATAAAGTTCATTGTTATATATAGATATAGTTTTCGCTCCCGAACCAAGGTCTGTTCCTAAAACTGTCCAGGAAGAACCATTCCAATATGCCGCACGGTTTGCAGTTACGCCATTTACCATCCAGAACATTCCTCCAACAAAAAGTTTGTTGCCATTTGAAAGGAGTGATTGAACCCCGGAATTTACTCCTCCGCTCAGAGCAGTCCATGAAGCGCCATCCCACGATACAATATTATTTGCAGCAATACCGCCAGCTGTTGTAAATCCACCACCTATATATAACTTATTATTGAAAACAGCGAACGCCCTGGCAACATTAAAAGCAGTAAACCCTGAGCCAATATCGCTCCATGCAGAGCCATTCCATTTTGCTACTCCGGCAGCCCCTGTTCCGTTGAAGTTGGTAAAGGCGCCTCCTGCATAAAGATCACCGTTGTATGAAGCCAACGCATAAACATCCGTGTTACCTGCTTCTGTATCCAATCCAATCCAATTAGTTCCCGTCCATTTTGCCACACAAACCTTTACCAATCCTGAGCCCTGACCACCTGCGTACAACTCTCCATTGTGAACCGCAAAACAATTCACTGTGCTGATGGGGCAATCCATTCCGGCAGCACTCCAGTTTGTTCCGTTCCATTTTGCCACTTTGTGAATGGGCATTCCTGCAACCGAATCCACATAACCGCCAGCATAGAGTTCATTATTATAAACGATTAACCCGCGCACAGCATAGCTGAATGCACCATGCTGAAATCCTCCGCCTACATCAGACCAGGCAGAGCCATTCCATTTTGCAATGGCGAGCGCCTGGTTGCCATCGGCATGTTCAAAGTTTCCACAGGCGTAAAGGTTACCGTTATACACGGCAGATCCCCACACATAGTTGTCCATGCCATTGTTACAGGCAACCCATTGTGCGCTGGCGCTGATTGAAAATAATACAGCAATAATTGATAGGGTAATTTTTGTTTTCATAGTTATTTGTTTTAAAAATTATAGATATGAATTGTTAAAATGGTTGTCAGAAATTTAATTGCATGTTGCCCGCACAGAAATAGTTTTAGTAGTAGTTCCGTCAGTACAGGAAAAATTACAGAAAGTATATATTTTGGAATTACCGCTATTGGTTATAGTAATGGTTCCGCTTGCGGGCTGGTAAGCGCTTGTTGCAGAATAATATTCAACATAAGCTTTTCCGGAAGCGATTGCTGTAAATGTGTTTACGGCAGTATAGGTTCCGGCAGCCGGCATTGATGTTCCGTTGAATATAATAGCGATGCCTTCAGTTTTTCCTGCGTCAACAAAATACTCTGTATAGTAATTACTTCCGAACACACGGCAAGAATCGCTTACAATATTTTTTGTATTACCGTCAACTACCAAAACATTGGTTGTGTAGTTACAGGGATCGTTGTTGTTATTGTTAGCGGCAGGTGACGGTTCCGGGTCATCCTTTTTGCATGATGTAAATAGCATTATTGATAATACAAGAGTGAGAAGCGGAAATACGTTACGATAGTTTTTCATAGTTTTATGTTTATGATTTTTATTTGATGCAAAATTGCATTTGAAAGCTGCGGACATCAATACCATTGGGGCGGTATTTTATATCCGTGCCAGTACGGAGAGGATGTTGCGGTCTGCACCCGGGCGAGATCATCCTAAGATGGACAGGCGTGACGGACGCACAGAGTAGTTTATAGAGGTGAGCACCAATCCGTCCAATACCGATTTTTATCCAAAAATCACTGTTTAGTCGTATTGCACGTGTTTTTTCTTTCCTGTAATATTACAGCCGTTAAGAAGCATCATAACTTTTAAAAAATTAATACAATGAAAAAAATTGTCTTTATAACAACCATTTCATTATTCCTGGTAACCACGAAAGTAAACAGCCAGTGCAGCGGTCCCACTGCGGTTTCCATTCTTGATTTGAATCCGACCGAAGTACAGGTTTATCCAAACCAGGTTTCTTCTATCCAGGAATGGGGACCTCCGGGATATACTCCCGGAACAGGAGCATCAGCAGGAGCAGGAGGTACTTTATTCAATTGCCTTTGTTCAACTCCTGTACTGGAGAATTTAATTCCGGGCACAACGTATGATTTCTACTGCCGGTATTATTGCGGCTCCTTCGGTTATAGCGCCAACACTCCGAAGCTTACCTTCACAACTCCTCCCTGCCCTGAAACATTTACGTATGGCGCTCTGGGCTCAACAACGTCTTTTTATTTTGGCGGAACGGGTTATTACAGTTGGTATGCTCCTAATGGAAGTCCTGTAGAAGGCGCTGAGAGAATTGTAAAATTTACGCCTTCCTCTTCAGGCTATTATGATCTGAAGGTCAGCAGACCTTATGCGAGTTTGTATTCATTCGGAGCTTTTCTCATCCGGCAGGTGGGTCCAACCTGCAATTTTATTCTCGATGGTAATATGAATGGCTACTCAAGCCCCGAATTTTATACCGATACTGTTGCTGCATCTATGTGGAATTATTATTACAGGATCGGACCGCTAACTTCCGGAATCACTTATGATTTATTTTTTGATTCGAATGATACCACTTATGATATTACCAATCAACAGGATGTTTCGTTGTCATTTATCGGATGCAGCTCGACACCTTATAATGCTTACTCAAGTTTTACAACAATTTGCGCTGGTGAGAGCACTACCTTAACTCAATACGGAGGAATTCTTGCTGCAGGCGGAAGCTATAAGTGGTATTCCGGTTCATGTGGAGGAACATTGGTTGGAACGGGTAGTTCTATTAGTGTTAGTCCAAACACAACTACAACTTATTATGTAAGGGGAGAGGCGCCCTGCGGCAACAGCACCTGCAAGTCAATAACTATTACAGTTATTAATGCAGCCGTAATACCTTCAGGAAATATAACTAATTGCGGGGGACAAGTTACATTGAGTACACCCTATTTACCCTTTTACGGAAATTTTACCACGTATCAATGGAAAAAAAACGGAGTGGATATTCCCAATGCAAATTCTATTAGTTACAGCCCCAATACATCCGGCTCCTACACGGTTCAGACAAGCAGCTTATCCTGTACGGCAGTTTCACCTCAACCGGCTAATGTAACTATTACTTTGCCAGCCGTTATTACTGCAAGTGGTCCAACGGTTCTCTGCCCGGGAGGAAGCGTTGTTCTGACAGCAGATTCAGGAATGACAGGATTGTCATTTAACTGGTACATTGATGGTGCATACAGCGGCTCATCACAAAGCATAACTGCAACGACAACAGGAAAGTATTCATGTACGATTTATACAGGGGCCAGTTGTTTTAATTATCCCACGCCAGTGCAGGTAGTGGTGGGGATGAGCACAGCTCCCATTTATCCGGCAAGTGCTGCTGCAACGTGTGCAGGAAGCTCTGTAACGCTTTCGGTTCCCTCTTCTGCAGGGCTGACATACCACTGGAAATTGAACGGAACAAATATACCGGGCGCTACCAATTATAATTATCCGGCAACTTCAGCAGGCAGCTATACCGTAAATATTTCTAACGGAATGTGTTCAGGAACCACTTCGACAGCAAAAACCGTAACAGTTAACCCTTTGCCTGCCGTCAATGTTACTGCTAACGGCTCCACTACTTTTTGTGATGGCGCAAACGTTTATCTTAATGCAACTCCTACAGGAAATTATTTTTATCAATGGAAAAAAAGCGGATCAAACATTTTCCATGCAAATGGAAATTATTACGCTGCAACTACTGCGGGAAGCTTTACAGTTACTATGCAGGACACGTATGGATGCAGGGCAACCTCATCTTCTGTTGTAACAACTGTTAATCCGTCTCCGAATCCTGCAATTACAGCAGGCGGACCTACATCATTTTGTGCAGGAGGAAGTGTTACATTAAGCGCACCTGCTCCCGGTAACAGGGCCTACCAGTGGCATAAAAACTTTATAAATATTTCCGGAGCAACAGCCTCTTCATACGTTGCAACCGAATCAGGAACATACAGGGTATCCGTCACCAATACCCTGACCGGGTGTACTAAATCAACAACTAACGGTACCGTGGTTACGAAAAAAGCAGTGCCTCCGGCAACAATAACTCCGCAGGGTCCCACTACCTTCTGTGCAGGGGGAAATGTGGTGTTGCAGGCAAACACCGGATCAGGATTTAGCTATAAATGGAAGAAAGGCAGCAACTATATCAGCGGGGCAACTTTATCTTCCTATACGGCAGCGATAGCAGGAACTTACAGGATAGAAATTACAAAAACCAACGGGTGTTCAAAAACTTCTTCGGGAGTTGTAGTGACAGTTCCCTGCAAAGAAGGTGAAAGCGTGCCAGCGGGAGAAGAAGAAAAGGAATTTGCCGTAAATGTATTTCCGAATCCTTCTTCCGGAGATTTCGTTTTTAATATTGAGAATGCGAATGATGAAAAAATAGCTGTCAGTATTTATAATATTATCGGAGAATTAATCCTGTCAGAAAGTTTTATCAATCCGCAATTTATAATCCGCAATCCTCAATTATCCCCGGGCATTTATTCAGCAGTTGTTACAGGAGGAGAAAACAGAAAAGTATTAAAGCTCATTAAAACTGAATGACTATCAATCCTGCAGGTAAAAGAAAAATCCCTTTCAGTGATGAAACGGAATTTATGCATCATGCCTTATAAATCATTAGTAAATGTATTTACCTTGCCGGGATTCAAAACCATTAATATCATCCAAAAGTATTATTACGATACTCCTTTTTAAAAAATCGCATTGAATTTCCGATTGAACCTCTTACCTTAGCTGTCTATCAAAGATTGGCCTCAATACTGAAAAACCGATAAGAACTTAATCATTCCTTAAAAACCCCTTACCATAATGAAAAATATCATTACATTATTTGCAGCTGTAATTATTACAGCAACCGCATGGTCACAAAATTTGAAACCCGTTGCTCAAAAAGTTTCAGAGGCAACAAATAGAAACGCCTCGTTTGCAAGAACTGAATTGTTCAGTGTGAACAGTGCAACATCAAAGCAAAGCAATCAAATGAAAAGCACCGTTGCGGATGCAACTGTTTTGCAATTCAGCAGCAAGGATGCTCAAAATATTGTTTCCGCGAAACCTGCCTTTCTTAATTTTATCATCCCAACAAATTCAGGAAATAACATTGAGCTGCAATTGTACCGGTCAAATATTTTTACTCCTGATTTTACATTAGTGACAAGCGGCAATAACGGGCAGCCTGTTCCTTATAGTGGCGGTGCTCACTATTGGGGTATTATTAAGGGAGATAATTCATCGCTCGCTGCTGTCAGTATTTTTGATAATGAAGTGATGGGAATAATATCTTCCACCGGGGAGGGAAATCTTGTACTTGGCAAAATAGAAAACGATGCGGCAGGAAATCATATTCTGTACAATGACCGCAATCTGAATGCAGCACCGGGCACAGATTGTTTTACTGCAAATGATAACGAAACGTATGACGCGCTTGATCTGCAAAATTCAAACAAGGTGCTTTCTAATTGCATCCGGCTATTTTGGGAGGTAGATTTTGATATTTACACGGGCAAAGGAAGCGTTGCGAATGCAGCTAACTATGTAACAGCAGTGTTTAACCAGAGCGCTATTATTTATGCGAATGACGCCATACCTGTTGAACTTTCTGAAATATTTGTCTGGAATACAACTGACCCTTATACTTCAACAAGCACATCCGGTTTATTAGGACAGTTTCAAACCTACCGCAATACCATCAATGGTGATCTTGGTCATTTGCTCGGCTATGCGGGCGGAGGAGGAATTGCGGCTGGGTTCAGCGGGTTCTGCGCTTCCAATTTAAACAGCAGCCAGTGTTACAGCGGTGTCCAGTCTACATATAATAATGTTCCGACATATTCCTGGACGGTTATGGTTGTCACTCATGAACAGGGACATTTAATGGGCTCACGTCATACACACGCCTGCGTGTGGAACGGAAATAACACTGCTATTGATGGCTGCGGACCGGCTGCAGGATACGGTTATGAAGGAAGCTGCAGCGGTGCTCCCATTCCGCCAACCGGTGGAACTATTATGAGCTATTGCCATCTGAACGGAGTGGGTATAAATTTTAATAATGGATTTGGACCGCAGCCTAAAGCGGTAATTATAAACAACTATAATAATGCTGCCTGCCTGACTTCCTGCATAGGAACTTCCTGCATGCCTTCTGCTAACATGTCAACGGCAAGTGTTCTGTCAACAACAGCAACGTTCAACTGGGCTGCTGTTACAGGAGCAACAAGCTATAATATCCGGTACAGGATTACCGGAACTTCTACATGGACAACGGGAACTTCAGCAACTACTTCTTTCAATGCAACCGGATTAACACCCGGTGGTAATTATGAATGGCAGGTGCAGACAGTATGTTCTGGCGGTTCATCTATTTTTACTATATCAATGACCTTTATAACAACACCGCTTAATTGCGTTGCACCAACTAATTTATCCACTACAGGCATCACTTCTTCTTCAGCAACTTTTAACTGGAGCGCAGCATCAGGTGCAACAGGTTATAATGTTCAATACCGGATAGTAGGAACTTCCACCTGGACGACTGGCAGCACATCATCAACATCATTCACCGCATCGGGCTTGACATCAAGCTCAAATTATGAATGGCAGGCACAGACAGCTTGCAGCGGAGGCGGAACCTCTTCTTTCAGCAACTCTGTAAATTTTTCAACATCAGCTCCTCCCTGTAATTTTCCGCAAAATATTTTTACTACCAATATTACTTCCACTTCTGCAACATTTAACTGGTACCTGGTATCGGGTGCTGTTAGCTATAGTGTTCGATACAGGATCGTAGGAACGACACCATGGACCACACAACCCGCTTCTGGAACTTCTTACAATGCAACAGTCTTAACACCCGCTTCAAATTATGAATGGCAAATAATGACTATTTGCACCGGTGGACAATCTTCATTCAGCTTCTCTGCGCTGTTCACTACGTGCGGTACGCAGGCTGCAACCATCACTGCTGGCGGACCCACTACTTTTTGTTCAGGCGGAAGCGTAATTCTTTCAGCCAATACAGGAGCAGGATTTACTTATCAATGGAAAAAAAATGGCGCTGTTATTACAGGGGCAACAGCATCTGCTTATACAGCAGCTGTTTCCGGCACTTATACAGTGGTCATTACTATCAGCGGAGGATGCACCTCTGCATCTAATTCCATTGTTGTAACTGTTACTATAGCGCAGCAATATACATGGACCCAAAAGGCTAATTTCGGGGGAGGATTAAGATATGCTGCATTTTCCTTTTCTATAGGCACTAAGGGCTATGCGGGATTAGGAGTTCAATGGAATGCGGGAGCCTTTGTTTTTGGGTTAACGGATGTCTGGGAATATGAGTCTTCAACCAATGTATGGACACAAAAGGTGAATTTCCCGGGCGTCAGCAGGAATGCACCGACAGGATTCGCCATTGGCTCAAAAGGATATGTTACCACCGGGTGGACAGCTTCATCACAATTAAATGATACCTGGGAATTTGATCCGGTAGCAAATACCTGGACACAGAAAGTCAACTTTGGAGGAAGTGCAAGATACACTGCCACATCTTTTACAATTGGAAATTTTGCATACGTAGGAACAGGTTATTCACCATTGACAAATGATTTCTGGAAGTATGATCCTTCAAACAATACCTGGACACAGATTGCAAATGTAGGAGGTATACCGCGTCAGGCTGCTTCAGGGTTTGCTATTGGAAGTTTTGGTTATGTTTTTGCCGGGGCTGTTCAATTCGGAGCTCAATTAAATGATTTGTGGCAATATAATCCCGCTACTAACACATGGGCTCAAAAAACAAGTTGCCCCTGCACGGGAAGAAATGGCTGTACTGCATTTACTATTAATAATAAAGGATATGTGGGACTCGGATGTAATGATTCAGAGTCATTCCAGGATTTTTATGAATATGATCCCGCATCAGACAGCTGGACACAGATCCCTGATTTCGGAGGCGGGACAAGGTTAGAAGTCATATCTTTTTCTGCGGGAAATAAAGGTTATGTTGGCACAGGATCTTCCGCTATTTATCCAAACATGGATTTAAAACAGGATTTATGGGAATTGACTGTGAGCTGTCCTATCCAGAGTTCCATTACACCTTCAGGACCTGTAACGTTTTGCCAGGGAGGCAATGTCGGTTTAAGTGTTCCGAATATTTCATGCACAGCTTATCAATGGAAACAAAACAATGTGAATATTTCCGGGGCAACCACGTCTGGTTATACTGCTTCCGCCTCCGGAAGCTATTCAGTTCAGGTTACTAACTCCTGTGGTTCTGCCACTTCTTCTTCGGTTACCGTGACGGTTAATTCTTTACCGACTGTTTCTTTCTCAGGATTAGCAGCGAGCTACAATGTTTCCGCTCCTGCGGCAACACTTACTGGTTCACCTTCAGGCGGAACTTTCAGCGGTCCGGGTATTAGCGGAAATACTTTTACTCCTTCAAGTGCAGGGGTGGGCGGTCCATATACAATTATCTATTCTTATACTAACGGAAACGGTTGCAGCAATTCATCATCACAGCAAACCACTGTTACAAATTGTACTCTCCCTGCAAAACCGGGAACTATTTCTGCAGTTGGAGGTAATACGAAGGTTTGTCCCGGTGATACAAAAACTTACAATATCAGTGCAGTCTCAGGAGCAACTTCTTATTCATGGACTCCTCCTCCCGGTGGAGTAATTACTAACGGGCAGGGTACTATATCTGTTACAGTTAATTACACTGCAAATTTTATAGCAACTGATTCAATAAAAGTTTCGGCAGTGAATGCCTGCGGAACCGGTACTTACCGGGCATTAAAAATTACCCGTAACACTCCCGCTACACCGGGTGTAATCACCGGGCAGAATTTCGGGGTCTGCAATCTTTCCAGCCTTCCTTACTCGGTTGTAAATGTTGCAGGGATGGCATATAACTGGTCGTTCAGTGTTACTACTGCAAGTATTTCAGGCGGACAGGGTACGAATGCTATTACTGCAGCTTATGGTTCAGCTTATGTTACCGGCTCGTTGCGGGTAACTGCTGCTAATGCATGCGGCACCAGCGCACAAAGATCACTCACGGTAAAAGCCACTCCTGCAACACCGGCTTCAATTTCCGGTCCCACCTTTGTCTGTGCAAATCAGCAGGGTGTTCCTTATTCAATTTCACCCATAGCCACTGCCACTTCTTACACATGGTCAGGAATGACGGGTTCGCATATTTCTGATGGCGTGGTAACTTCATCCGGTTCAATTTTGACTACAACAGCGAGTTCAGTTACCGTAAATTTTGGAGGTACTACAGGCAAGCTGAATGTGAGAGCTAATAATCCATGTGGTTCCGGAACATATAAATTTATTGTTATAGGATTTAATTGCAGAGAAAATGAAAATGAAAGTTTGCCTGATGTTACTGTGTTTCCAAATCCGACAACAGGAACTTTTACTATTCGGTTTACGAATAAACCAGCAACACCTGTCAAAATAGAAATGACTGATATTATCGGAAATGTAGTGGAAAGTTTTGAAACGTCAGATGAAACTATTGCAATTGATAAACCAGCTCTTGCAAATGGATTTTATTATTTGTCAGCAAAGTTTAAGGAAGGAATGGTGGTAAAAAAAATCTGCATTACAAAATAGGTTGATTTCTTTCATGGGTGTTGTAAATAAGAAGCCGGAAAAGGTTATTTGATTTCTGAAATGAATAAATTTCCGAATAAATATTTTATCCCGCCCAGCCATCCCTGTCAAGGCTCCTGTATTGAATGGCTTCTGCAAGATGTTCGGTTTTGATATCCTCGCTGCCGGCTAAATCTGCAATGGTTCGTGATACTTTTAAAATCCTGTCATAAGCACGTGCCGACAACCCTAATCGTTCCATTGCTGTTTTTAAAAGCTGAGTGCCTTCTTCAGAAATTTTACAAATGCTTCTTAACTGTTTGCTCGACATTTGTGCATTGCAATAAATATTTTCAGAAGTTTTGTAACGTTCACTCTGAATAGCTCTTGCCTTTACAACACGTTCACGAACCGCTTCACTTTTCTCTGACAACCGCTCCTTTGATAATTCGCTGAATGAAACAGGAGTTACTTCAACATGCAAATCAATTCTGTCTAATAAAGGGCCTGAGATTTTATTTAAATATTTTTGAACAACACCCGGGGCGCACACACATTCTTTTTCCGGATGATTGTAATACCCGCACGGGCAAGGGTTCATAGATGCCACTAACATAAAGCTTGCAGGATATTCAACGGAAAAACGTGCACGCGAAATAGTTACTCTTCTTTCTTCAAGCGGCTGACGCATCACTTCCAAAACTGTTCTTTTAAATTCCGGCAATTCATCTAAGAACAAAACGCCATTATGCGCAAGAGAAATTTCTCCCGGCTGCGGAACACCACCGCCTCCAACTAATGCAACATCGCTGATAGTATGATGTGGTGAACGAAATGGGCGTACAGAAATCAAGGCTGCCTGCTTGCCCATCCTTCCTGCTACAGAATGAATCTTTGTAGTTTCCAATGCTTCATGCAATGAGAGGGGAGGAAGAATGGTCGGTAATCTTTTCGCCAGCATGGTTTTTCCTGCACCCGGGGGACCGATGAGAATAACATTATGACCGCCTGATGCGGCAATTTCCAAAGCCCGTTTAATATTTTCCTGGCCTTTTACATCTGAAAAATCAAATTCGCTCTGTGATTGTTGGGCATAAAATTCTTCGCGGGTATTCACCACCGTTGGTTCCATTTTATTATTGCCGGTGAAAAAATCTATCACTTCAATAATATTTTCAGCTCCATAAACTTCAAGGTCGCCCACAATGGCAGCTTCACGTGCGTTTGCTTTTGGCAGGATAAATCCTTTGAAACCTTCTTTGCGTGCTTCAATGGCAATAGGTAATGCTCCTTTTATTGGTTGCAATCCGCCATCAAGAGAAAGCTCACCCATGATAATATATTTATCAATGTTCTCTGAAGTGATTTGCTCTGATGCTGCAAGAATTCCCATTGCAATCGTAAGATCATAAGAAGAACCTTCTTTGCGAATGTCAGCAGGAGCCATATTAACCACTACTCTTTTGCCGGGCATTTTATACCCGACATTTTTTAAAGCAGCTTCCATTCGCTGCTGGCTTTCTTTAACAGCGCTATCCGGTAATCCGACAAGAAAAAATTTACTGCCTTGTCCTACATTTACTTCAACTGTGATTGTAGTTGCATTGATTCCATAAACAGCACTGCCGTAGGTTTTAATTAGCATGAGGGAATTTGTTGATTTGAAAATTTGAAAATTTGAAAATGAGAAAAAGCAATTTTCAGAATCAAATGAAAAAAGTAATTTTCAAATTTGCTCATTTTCAAATTTTCAAATTAATTGTTCTTCAACAAAATTTATTAAAGAATGTATTACTTTAATGTGAATCTCCTGTGCGCGGTCGGAATATTTTGAATGTGGGGCCCGGATTTCAACATCGCATAAAGTTTTCATTGCTCCGCCATCTTTCCCTGTCAGCCCGATTATTTTCATTTCTTTTTTTCTTGCCGCAGCAATAGCTTCCAGTATATTTTTTGAATTTCCACTGGTGCTGATGGCAAACAAAACGTCTCCTTTATTTCCTAATGCCTCAATGTATCTTGAAAAAATTTTTTCGTATCCGTAATCATTTGCAACACAACTGATGTGTGAAGGGTCAGAAATAGAAACTGCCGGTAATGCTTTCCTGTCTTCACGAAACCGTCCTGAAAGTTCTTCGGCAAAATGCATGGCATCACACAAGCTTCCGCCATTGCCGCAGGAGATTACTTTGCTGCCATTCTTAAAAGCGGCAGCTAAAATTTTTCCGGCTTCTTCAATTTTAAGAAAATTCTTTTCATCCGCAATAAAATCATTCAGCGTTTTTTGCGCTTCGCGAAAATTATTTTTTATTGAATCGTTCAAAGTGATGAAGTGATTGAGTAATTAGGTGATGAAGTATTTAATTTTTTTTATTCTTACTTCTGACTCCTTATTTCATACCTGCACAACCCTTCGTCTAAAAATTTGGTGTAAGTAGGAATATCCGGAGTGTAGCCGCGGGGTTTTGCAAGTATTTGCGCATTGTTGTCGAGCAATACATAATAAGGCTGTGAGTTAGTTTGATATTTTGATGCCTGGAATTCGCTCCATTTATTTCCTGTTGTTTTTATTTTCTTGCCGGTTACAGTTGAAGTATATTGTTTTTCTGAGGGAAGCGGCTCTTTGTCATCCACGTAAAGTGAAATTAAAACATAATCTTCTGCAATACGCTTCAGCACTTTTGCATCCGACCAGACGTTATCTTCCATTTTGCGGCAGTTCACACAGCTCCACCCGGTAAAATCAACCATCACAGGCTTATCCTGTGATTTGGCGTAAGCCATCCCTTCATCATAATCATGAAAGCAATTCAGATCATGAGGGCAATCGTGCGCTTCTGTTTTCCATTCTTTATAAAAATCGGGTGGTGGAAATCCGCTGATTAATTTTAAAGGTGCGCCCCATAAACCGGGAATTAAATAAAGCGTGAATGATAAGGTGATGATGGAAAAAATTAATCGTGTTACTGAAACATGCTGCACTTCGCTGTCATGGGCAAATTTTATTCTTCCGAGCAGGTACATTCCCATCAATCCGAAAATAATAATCCAAAGAGTAATGAAAACTTCCCGTTTTAAAATTCCCCAATGATAAGCAAGATCCACATTGGATAAAAATTTAAGCGCCAATGCAAGTTCAATAAATCCAAGGGAGACTTTAACAACATTTAACCAGCCGCCTGATTTTGGAAGTGAGTTCAGGTATCCCGGAAAGGCCGCAAAGAAAGCAAAAGGCAATGCCAGTGCGAGTGCAAACCCGGTCATTCCGACAAGCGGACCCATATAGCTTCTTCCATGCGCGGCTTCCACGAGTAATGTTCCTATAATAGGACCTGTACAGGAAAAGGAAACGAGAGAAAGAGTGAAAGCCATAAAAAATATTCCGATAACGCCCCCACGGTCTGAGGCGGCATCTGCTTTGTTGACTAAGGCGCTCGGCAGCACAATTTCAAATGCACCGAAAAAAGATAATGCGAAAATGATAAAGATGACAAAGAATGAAAGGTTGAAAAATGCATTGCTTGCAAGGTCATTCAGTGCATCAGAACCTAATGTAACAGTTACGAGCAAGCCTAAGCCTACGTAAATAATCATGATAAATAATGCATATAAAAATGCATTGCTGATTCCTTTTTTTCTGTCTTTACTTCGTTTGGTAAAAAAACTAACAGTCATGGGTATCATCGGAAAAACACAAGGTGTGAGCAAAGCGAGCAATCCGCCTAAAATTCCCCCTATGAAAATTCCCCATAAGGATGCATAATCCTGGACAGCTCCTTCAGTTTCTCCGCAGCCGGGTTCAAGCCCTTCTGTAAAACTTTCTGTTACAGATGCCTGGTTTTGTGTTGAGGTATCAATATGATTTGCCGGTAAATTTGAAGCCAATGAAGAATCTATTGGCTTTCCTGCTGATGTGCCCTCTTCAATGGAAGATCCGGACAAACTTTTAATGGAAAATATAAAACTTGTATCCTTAAAAATGCATGCTTCTTTACAAACCTGGTATTCTATGATCCCCTTTATTTCACAATTCGCATTGCTTTTAAGTTTTACTTTTTGTTTGAAGGTTGCCTGGTGATGAAATATGAAAACATTTACTTCAAACGTTGAATCGAATTCAACTTCGGGTTTTGACTCGCTGACTTTTCCTAAAGTTTCATAGCATTTATTTGGTTCAAATGTGAAAATCATAGGAAGCGGTCCGCCAGCCGGAGTAAACTGGGAATACATGTGCCAGCCCTCGTCCAGTTTAACCTTGAAAACAAGAGTTGCTTCAGAAGCTGTTTTGTTCTCAACAGAAAAAGTCCATTTGGCAGGGTAAAGAAGTTGTGCATAGGAAGTAGTTTGTGCACCAAAAAGAAATACCGTTAATACAAAAAATAATAATAATTTTTTTAATCCCATAAACGAGTTTTGAAAACAGCCCGTAAAAATAGCATTTAGACATGAACTATCCATGTCGGGTATTTTACTTCATGATTCTTCATCTGTTATTTATATGTACGGTTGAAGCACATCCTGAGTTTCTTTTAAATAATTTTGAGAACTTTAATACTTATGATTACAGGTAAACGTTTAGCAGTATAAAAAAGTGGATAACCGGAAAATATTTCTGATTCTCGTTTTATTGGTTTTTTTCAATGAGTTTTCAATTGCTCAAATCCCGAAAACAGTAACAAATTCTTTCGTTGTTGTTGAACTCTTCACATCTGAAGGCTGCAACACATGCCCGCCTGCGGACAAATTATTAAGTGAAATAATTAAAGATGCCCGAAAAAATAAAAAGCCGGTTTATGCAATGGAATTTCATGTGGATATCTGGAACAGGCTCGGATGGAAAGACCCTTTCAGTACTTTTAAATACACCTATCGCCAGAAAAATTATACGGATGCATTAGGAGAAATGGAAGTTTATACTCCCCAACTCTTTGTGAACGGAAATAAACCATTTGTTGGTTCAGATAAAAAAAGATTGTTGAGTGAAATTGATGAGGAATTAAAAAAGCCTGCATCTGTTATTTTAAGCCTCAATAAAAATAATCTGAGCACGGCTGATACGCTGTTAATAGATTATGAAAGTTCAAAAACGGATAAGAACATGAATCTGTATGTTGCTTTAGTTCAAAGAGGGTTGGTGTCAAAAGTCGGCAAGGGAGAAAATGCAGGGAAAACGCTGACTCATAATAATGTGGTACGGGCTTTCGAAAATACACCTCTTCTTTCACAAAAAGGAACCATAAAAATACCTGTCAGCAAATTCAAATTGAACCAGGATTTTTCCGTTTATGGTTTTGTTCAGCAGAAACTTAACAAAAAAATACTTGCTGCAACCGGTTTTGACCTGCCATGAGAAATATATTGCTCCTTAACAATTCAGTAAGTTACATTTAACAATTTCATAACATTAAATGGGGAGTTTTGAAAACAAGATTAAGCGATTCAATTTATTCGTAAATTCGTACTGATTCGCTATTCGGACCAGATGGACAATAAACAAATAAAAATTCTTTTAGTGGATGATGAACCGGATATCCTGGAGTTCATGGAATACAATTTAAAAAAGGAAGGGTACAATGTTTTGCTCGGCAAAAATGGCCTGGAAGCGGTGGAAATTGCAAAAAAAGAACGCCCTGATCTTATTATTCTTGATATCATGATGCCGGTGATGGATGGAATAGAAGCCTGCAGAATTATTCGAAACACATCTTCATTAAAAAATTCTGTCATTACATTTCTCACGGCCCGCAACGAAGATTATTCGCAGATTGCAGGATTTGATGTAGGCGCGGATGATTATATCAGCAAGCCCATCAAGCCGCGCATTATGATGAGCCGCATCAAAGCATTACTAAGAAGGTTAAACGGAAGCGCCCACGAAAACAGGCTGAAAATAGGGAACATTGAAATTGACCGCGAAAAATATCTTGTGTACAAAAACGGTGATCCGCTGACTTTTCCGAGAAAAGAATTTGAATTGCTTGCATTGCTTACCTCCAAACCCGGCAAAGTATTTACCCGGGAAGATATTTTAGGCCGTGTTTGGGGAAATGAAATTGTTGTT
>DATEMK010000346.1:0-24729 GCA_035275625.1 Bacteroidia bacterium | reverse complement strand
CAAAAATGCTTTTACTCCTTCATTGTAGTCATAGCTGTTTGAAGCTTCCACCTGCAGTTTACCCTCGTTGTCCAATTGCTTTTCCAGTGAGTTAAACATAGATTCGTTCAGCAAACGTTTTGTTAGCCCAATTCCTTTTGTCGGCATTTCTGACAAAGTTTTTGCAATGTTCATTGCCTCCGTATGAAGTTTGTCATCATCAAAAACTTTATAGATCATTCCCATTTGCAAAGCATCATTTGAAGAAATTTTTTCACCGAGCATCATCAATGCGGACGCTTTTTGAAACCCGATTAAACGTGGAAGAAAAAAAGTTCCGCCACTGTCAGGAACCAAACCTATTTTAACGAATGCCTGTAAAAATGTTGCGGATGCCCCTGCAATTACAATATCACACGCCAATGCAATGTTCGCTCCTGCACCGGCAGCTACTCCGTTGACAGCGCACACTACAGGTTTTTCAATCAACCGGATTTTTTTTATGATCGGATTGTAATGCCCGAAAACAATTTTTTCCAAACCCGGACCATTTGGATCCATTGCTTCTCCCAAATCCTGTCCTGCACAAAATGCTTTTCCTTCTCCTGTAATGTAAATCGCGCGGATGGCCTTATCGCCTGCCGCTTTCTCCAATGCTTCCTGCATCTGCAAAGCCATTTCACGGTTAAAACTGTTGAATTTATCAGGACGATTGAATTTTATTTTTAAAACAGAACCTTCTGTTTCTGAAATTATAAAGGACATAGTTTATTAATAATTTTCAAATTCCAATTTTCAAACTCCAAATATAACCACATTTGAAAGAGTTGAAAATTGGTCATTGCAATTTGGAATTTTCTATTAATGGCACTTGAATTCTTCAAAAGGCTGATGACAATGATTGCAAAAATGTAACGCTTTACATGCAGTTGAACCGAAAGCGCTTGTAAGTTTTGTATCAGTTGAATTGCAAAACGGACATTGAACAGGTTCGGACTTTCTTTCTAAAAGAGAATTAAGATGTTGTCCAGCAGATCGTGATGGAGGAGTTATACCGTAATCTTTTAATTTTTGTTTTGCTTCATCATTCATCCAATCCGTTGTCCATGCGGGGGAGAAAATTGTTTTGATGGAAAAGTTTTCAATACCATTTTCTGCCAGCCTGCTTTTTATTTCCTGTTCAATCGCATTCATTGCAGGGCAGCCGGAATAGGTCGGAGTGATGGTAATTATAATTTTATCATCATCAAAACTAACGTCTCTTAATACACCTAATTCTTCAATATCAAGCACAGGAACTTCAGGATCTTTAACCTGTTTTAAGATTTGCCAAATCTCCTCTTTTGATATTGAAGTTACTTTCACTGTGCACTAATTTTAAACTTTAAACCTTCCCGATAAAAATCGGGACTCCACTTCGCTACGTAAACCTTGAACTCATTTCTACCATTTCGCATCCGGGTAGGCTCTTGGCAAAAATTGCATTTCTGCTAAAATATAACCAAGATGTTCGGTATGTTTTCCTTCACGGCTTCCTGTGCGCATGAAATTATTTATTTGCGGAATTGCCAGTGTTGCTTTTTTCAAAATGTCTTCAACATGCGTTTTCCATTTTTCTCTTATCATGTTAAGGTCAGCTGCAATTCCTTCTTTAATTAACAACTCGTCCACTTCATTCATCTGAAAAAGATCGTCAATAAAAATCCACAGATCATCAACAGCATTTTGAGTCCGCGAATGACTCTCCTCCGTTCCATCACCCAGGCGCAGCATCCAATCCGATGAATGACGTACATGGTAAGCAACTTCCTTTAAAGATTTTTCTGCGAAAGCAGCAATCGTTTTGTCATTACTTTTTTTAAGCGCTTCATATAAATAAAAATTATAAACGCTGATAAAAAACTGGCGTGTCATAGTAACAGCAAAATCACCATTTGGCTGCTCGGCAAGCAATACATTTCTGAATTGCCTCGCATCACGATGGTAAGCAAGGTCATCATCCGTTCTTCCTTTTCCTTCCACCTGGCCTGCATAAGCCAAAATCATCCGTGCCTGGCCGATTAAATCAAGCGATAAATTTGCCATAGCAATATCTTCTTCGAGAATGGGTCCGTGTCCGCACCATTCGGATAACCGATGACCGAGAATTAAACTGGTGTCACCAAGACGGAGGGAGTATTCGAATAATTCCCTGTTCATATAATTTTCAATTTTCAAATTCCAATTTTCAACTAAAAATCAGCTTTTTTGCTCTGATTTATCTTGCTTTTTTAAAATTGCTGAAAATATTAAAACAAACTCATGCGACTCTTTAATTAATGCTGATTGTTCAAACATAAGTTGTTGGTCACTTTCTATATCAACAAGTCTTAAAAAGAATTGACTTTCCTTAGATTCTTTTTTACAGACCTTTATTCTATAATAAAAATCTTTTGTACTTAACGACTCGTTTGCTTCAATGTAATTTGCACCAACAGAAGAGGAACTTCGTGCAAGTTGCCGGCAATATTCAATATTTGTTAAAGTCTTTGGAGTTTTTTTAATAAAGTTTCTTACCGCAACAGCAAATTGAAATGTTCTTTCTTCAAGGTTATATATAACCTTTGTTTCTTCCACGAGAGATAATATTTCGTCTTCAATTGAATAATCAGTCACTGGAATTTGGATTTTGGATTTTGGAATTTTGAATTTGAACTTTATATTTGCTTTATCCCCTCCGGTGTTTTATAAAAATTCGGATTACGATAAATTTTATCATTAGCAGGATCAAAAAACGGCCCGACATCTTCAGGTGTGGAAGCAACAATATTTTCTGCAAGAACCACCCAGATATTTGCAGCTTCCTTTCTCCGGCTATAGACATCACGGGCATTTAATAAAGCGATTTCTTTATCAGGGGCCCGCACACTCCCGGCATGCTCATGCGGAGCCCCGGATTTTTCCTGGGTGAAAACTTCCCAGAGCTGCCATTGAGTATCGTGATTATTTTCTGACATAGTTGTTTTTAAATGATCAGTTTTCAAATTCCAATTTTCAAACTAAATGCAGATTGGAATTTGAAAATTTGAATTTGGTCATTTGAATTTTCAGTTCCTGTGTTTTTTAGCATACGCTTCCGCTGCTTCGCGCACCCATTTTCCTTTTGCATCCGCATCAATGCGAGCCTTCATTCTTTGTTTATTACATGGGCCGTTTCCGCTGACAACTGCTTTGAATTCTTCCCAGTTAATTTCACCATGCTCATAATGTTTTGTCTCCGGATTTAATTTTAACTTTTCATCCGGAAGTTTTATTCCGATCGCTTCAGCCTGCGGAACTGTTCGGTCTATAAAACGTTGCCGCAATTCATCGTTGGAATATAATTTCACTTTCCATCTCAACAGTTCCTCACTGTTGGGTGAATTTTTATCAGACGGACCAAACATCATCAGCGAGGGCCACCAAAACCTATTCACAGAATCCTGCGCCATTTCCTTTTGCTCTTTTGTTCCCTGCATCATGATGGCAAGAATCTGGTAACCTTGCTTGTGATGAAAATTTTCTTCTTTGCAGATGCGCAGCATCGCGCGCGCGTAAGGACCATAAGAACCTTTTGCCAAAGCAGTTTGATTGACAATTGCTGCTCCGTCCACCAGCCAGCCGATTGCGCCAATGTCAGCCCATGTTAAAGTGGGATAATTAAAGATGCTCGAATATTTTGCTTTGCCGCTATGCAATTGTGCAACCATTTCCTTCCGGTCAATTCCCAATGTTTCAGTGCCGCTGTAAATGTATAATCCATGACCTGCTTCGTCCTGCACTTTTGCGATCAGGGAAACTTTCCGTGATAAACTGGGAGCACGTGTAATCCAATTTCCTTCAGGCAGCATTCCGACAATTTCAGAATGTGCATGCTGCGACATCATCCTTATTAATTGTTTCCGGTAACGGTCAGGCATCCAGTCTTTGGGTTCGATGGTTATGCCTTTTTTTATTTTTGCTTCAAAAACTTTTTCAAGTTCTTCCGTATTTTCCATTTTCTATTTAATGTCTTTTCGAATGTTACAAAGTTAAAGTATTAAGAACAATTATTAAAGTTTTTGTTAAGGAGCCCGGGCCACCGGGTAGGCGAAGCTGTTTTTCAAAAAACGAATTCAGTGTTTTTTTAAAAAATCCGGTGATTAGCTGCAACTTATTAATGTTTCAAGCGTCTTTCTTAAATATTACTAAGTGTCTATTGAAGAATTGAAATATTAATTATAGCTTTGATAAAAATTTCCTCAAAACAAACAACAATATAAAAATGAAAACCTTTACAAAAGTTTTGACCGTAGTTTTTGCCGGTTTATTTTGCAATACATCATTTGCACAACCCTGGGCAAAACCAAGCATGTTGTCTGCTGAACAACTAAAAAAGAAATCGCTGAACTTTTATGATTTGCAGGAATCATTTAACCGTTACTGGGAAGGAAAAAATATTTCTGCTGTGGAAAGTGAAAATATTGAGGAAGGGGGCTACCAGCAATTCAAGCGTGCTGAATGGTTTTTACAGCCGCGTGTTTTCCCGGCCGGAAATTTTTATTCAGAAGCTCTTTATAAAGAATTCAAAAATTATAAGAACATCTCAGCTTCACAACATTCTTCTTCAGCAACTGCTGCTGCTAACTGGACATTTATTGGTCCTGATGTGGTGCCAAATAACGGGGGCGGATTAGGCCGCATTAACTGCCTGACCTTTTATCCCGGTCAGCCGGATACTATGTTTATAGGGGCAGCCTGTGGCGGATTGTGGAGAACAAATGATGGAGGAATCACATGGACTTCTAACACTGACTTGCTTCCATCATTAAGTATTTCAGAAGTGGTGATCAATCCAAATCATCCTGATACCATGTACCTTGCCACCGGTGATAAATATGGCATCTACTATCAGTATGAGGTTATCGGGCATTACAGTGCAGGTATTATGATTTCAACTGATGGAGGAGCAACATGGAATCAAACCTCATTAAGCAACACTCAATCTCAAAATATACTCTATCAACGCTTAATTATCAACCCTTCTGATCCTTCCATTCTTATTCTTGCAACAAGCAATGGAATTTACAGGACTGATGACGGAGGAGCAATATGGACCAATGTACAACCAGGCGGTATGTTTTATGATGTTGAATTTAATGCGCTTAACCCTGCGATTGTTTATGCGGTAAACGGAAATAATTTTTACCGGTCAACAGATGGCGGAGTAACCTGGAATATTTATGGAGGAGGGGTATCGTTCAGCAGCGACCGTGTTTCTATAGCTGTTACTCCTGCTGACACCAATGTTATTTATGTATGGGATTTAGGCCAGGATTTTTATTATTCCGCCAATGGAGGATTTACCTTTGGTTTGCGTGCTACGCCCGGCTGCACTCCTTATGGTTATTATGATGATGTTATTTCTGTTTCACCGATTGACGCAAACACCATCTATGCCGGAGGACTAAATGTTGCAAGGTCAACCAATGGCGGTGTAGCTTGGACGACAGTTACTGACTGGGATGGTTTTCCTTCGCCAAATTATACACACGCGGATCATCATGCAATTGAATTTTGGCCCGGAAGCAGCACAACAGTTATTGTTGTAAATGACGGAGGAGTTTTTAAAACCACTAATGGTGCAACATCCTGGACTGATATTTCTTCGGGCATTGCTATCAGCCAGTTTTACCGCTTTGCAAACGATCAGAACGATCCTTCTCTTATTTATACAGGAGCGCAGGATAACGGAACCAACCGTTATGACGGAACTGCCTGGGACCAGGTCTTTGGCGCTGATGGTATGGAATGTATGATTGATTATAACAATTCAAATAATGTTTATATTTCATGGCAGGGTGGCGGGCTGCAAAAATCTACGGATGGAGGCCAGTCTTTTACAGGCATTGCCCCCTGTTATGGTGATTGGACAACTCCTTATGAAATGTCGAATACCGATCCTGACATTATTTATTCTGCATGCAATGATGTTTATGAATCAACTGATGCCGGATTAAGCTGGAACCAGCTTTCAACAGGACTTTCGATATCAGATGCCTTTTACTGTTTTAAAGTTGCGCCCTCTGATCCTGATGTAATGTATGTATCAGAGTGGGGACACATTTTCAGAACTGTCAATCACGGAACTAACTGGACTGAAATTACGGGTACGCTTCCCGTGGGCAGTGCAGCCATTACCTTTATTGCAATCAAAGATGTTAATCCCGATGAAGTGTGGGTTACTTTTTCAGGATATTCAGCCGGAAACAAAATATTTTATACGGATGATGGCGGTGCAACATGGCTGAATGTTTCCGGAACGCTCCCGAATATTCCTGTTAACTGCATCATCTATCAGAATAACAGCAATGATATTCTTTATGCAGGAACTGACTTCGGTGTTTTCCAGACTGACAATACGCTGGGTGACTGGGTTCCGTACAACACAGGGTTGCCAAACGTAATCATTGATGAACTGGAAATTCAATACGGTGTCAGCAAGCTCAGGGCAGCAACTTTCGGGCGAGGTGTCTGGGAAAGCGATCTTGCAGTTTCCGTACTTCTCCCTGTTGATGCAGGGACATTTGCAATTGTTTCCCCGCAGGGAAATTATTGTGATTCTTTGGTAGATGTCGAAGTGCGGATTCGTAATTACGGAATCGATACGTTAACCTCTTTTGATGTGAATTATTTTTTTGATTCGAACACACCGCAGGTTTATAACTGGACCGGATCGCTTCCTTCTAATGCATCCGTAAATATTATTTTACCTTCCGCTACTATATCTCCGGGAGCACATACATTCACTGCATCTACCAGCAATCCAAATGGAACTATTGATAACAATACTTCAAACGACAGCCGCACTTCTAATTTTTTCATCAATACACTTGGTATTCCAACTCCGATTGTGGAAGGATTTGAAGGCGGAATTTTACCGCCTGCAAGCTGGACGCTTACCAATGGCGGAGGATTGATGACTATGCACGTTGGCACAGGCGGATTTGGGACTTCCACACATTGTGCGAAAGCTAATTTTTACAATGTTCAAAACGGAACTGCCGTGCTTTCACCGCCTTCAGTTAATCTTCTGAATTTAACGCCTCCGATCAAAATTGATTTTGATGTGGCTTACCAGCAATATGATTTCACTTATCATGATTCATTGTTTGTGGATGTTTCAACAGATTGCGGTGTAACGTTCACAAGGATTTATGCAAAAGGAGATGCGCTGCTTGCCACCACAACACCCAGTAACAATGCATTTACTCCGCTCGCCAGTCAATGGAGAAAAGACACTGTGGACATAACCGCTTATGCAGGAGCGCCCAGCTTCGAAGTGCGGTTTATTGCAAAATCGGGGTACGGCAACAACCTGTATCTTGACAACATAAATATTCATAGCGGCACTGTCGGGTTTGTTGAAAATGCAATTCCTGATATTGTAAAAGTCTATCCCAATCCTTCTGCCGGAAAATTTTATTTGAACTTACTCCCATCGGCAAAAGATGTTTCAGCAAAAGTTGTTGACGCAATTGGCAATGAAGTGTGGAGGTCTGAGAAATTAAACATTAACAGGAATATTATTGATTTATCAGGGAAAGCCAGGGGTATTTATTTTTTAAATGTTGAATCCAAAGAAATTAAGCTGGTAAAGAAATTAGTTCTCCTTGACTAAACCAGCTATTTCAGAAGAGAATACTTATCAGCTTAAAGCCTGAAAATATTGTTCACTGTGGTGAACCGTTTTGCACCCGGCAGGCTTTTTTCCGAATAGTTCCGCCATCATGCATGGAATGATTCTTCGGCATCCCTGTATAGGGTGCTTCATGCCTTTTAAACTTGCATGACACATCAATATGTAAAAATCTTCTGACAAACAGCTACATGTTTGACTAATCATTATTTTCGGAAACTCAATTTATAACTCATGAAAAAAATCATCCTGTTAATACCTTTTGCATTGCTGCTGATTTTCTTTAACAGATGCCAGCCCGGTAAAGAAAAAAAAGCAGAGGTAATTGTTTCCGGAAATAATATTTCGGAATTTTTTCAGCGCTATTACGATGAGCGAATGCAGCTCTTTCCATTGGAAGCCACGGCTAATGGCGAGAATCGTTACAATGACATGCTGCCAATTGACATCAGCGAAAGCTACCGGCAAAAAATTAAATCATTTTATGAAAGTTTCCTCCATGAATTGAACGGCTATGACCGCAATGCTCTTGCAGAAAATGACCAGGTAAGCTATGACATTCTAAAATGGGATTTGCAGACAGGTATTGAAGGATTCGGTTTTCCTGACAACCTTTTACCTGTTAACCAGTTTTGGAGTTTGCCGCTCACTTTCGGACAACTGGGTTCAGGACAAAGCAACCAGCCTTTTAAAACAGTAAAAGATTATGAAAATTTTCTCGGGCGTGTAAACAGCTTCCCCGGATGGTGTGACACTGCCATTGCCAATATGCAAAAAGGAATTGCAGCAGGCATTACCAATCCCGGGATTTTAATGGAGCGTGTGCTGCCGCAAATGAAAGCAATGGTAACCGATGATATAAAAGAAAATGTTTTCTATATGCCGGTTAAAAATTTTCCCGGTTCATTTTCGAATAGTGATAAAAAACGCCTTGATTCCCTGTACAGTAAAGCCATCGTTTCACAAATAATTCCTTCTTATAAAAAACTTTATGATTTTTTTAAAGATGAATACATTCCTCATTGCCGCACCAGTGTTGGCATCAGTGCGGTGCCGGGCGGGACAGAACACTATAATTACCTTATAAAATACTGGACGACCACTACCCTTACTCCTGATTCTATTTTTAATCTCGGCATGAGCGAAGTAAAAAGATTACGCGGTGAAATGGAAAAGATAAAAACGGAAACGGGATATAAAGGCGACCTGAAATCTTTTTTTAAATACATGAACACCGATAAAAAGTTTTTTCCTTTTTCTGCACCAAAAGAAGTTCTTGATTCTTTTAACGGCATTTACAATATCATGAAGCCGCAAGTCGGCAGGCTGTTTGACAAAGTTCCGAAATCCCGTTTTGAAATACGCCAAACCGAAAAATTCCGTGAAGCAAGCGCCAGTGCAGAATACAATGCGGGCACAGCAGATGGTTCGCGACCGGGAATTTTTTATGTCCCTGTTCCTGATGCGAAAAAATTTAACACTTATGCAATGGAAGATTTGTTTTTACATGAAGCCATTCCGGGACATCATTTCCAGAACATGCTCACTGCCGAAAATGATTCATTACCCATGTTCAGAAGATTTATATGGTATGGCGCTTACGGAGAAGGCTGGGCCCTTTACACTGAATCGCTTGGAAAAGAACTTGGGCTTTACACCGATCCTTACCAGTATTTTGCCGCATTAAGCGAAGAAATGCATCGCGCCATTCGTCTTGTTGTGGATGTTGGTATGCACACAAAAGGCTGGACGCGCGAACAGGCCATTCAATTTTCATTAGACAATGAAGGCGAAAGCGAAGAAGCTATCATTCCTGAAATCGAGCGGTACATGGCAATCCCCGCGCAGGCATTATGCTATAAAATCGGGCAGCTGAAAATACGCGATTTGCGCAAAAATGCTGAATCAGTATTGGGTCATGATTTTGACATTCGTAAATTTCACAATGAAATATTAAATGATGGCTGCCTTCCGCTTTTTGTTCTCGAAGGAAAAATGAACCGCTGGATGGAGAAAGAAAAAGAAAATAAAAAAGCTGATTAGTTAATTTTTTCAACCCGGTATTCTTATTAACATTTATTTCATTTTCTTAACAATCAGGAACTCTTTTACGGGGGTGTTGAAAAAATTCGTAAAATAGCGGTTTGTTTAAAAATCAATCAACTTATAATTTAACAATTTAATAAAAACAAACTTATTTCCATGAAAAAAATTATTTACATTTTATTCGCATTCCTCTCTGTTTGGATGAACGCTTCTGCCAGGGAAATAACGGGTACTGAAGCACAGCGTTTAATTACAGGAGCGCAGCAAATAAGAGTAACGGAAAATTCATCCGTTCCGGAGTACATAAAATTCCGGGCCGGGTCTGAAATCAGTTTTAACTTATTTGAAAAATGGGCGCATAGCCATTTTACTTTACCATCTTCAAGTGGTTTCAAATTGCTCAATAAATCCACTGATAAACTTGGGTACACTCATTACAGGTACCAGCAAACAATAAACGGAATCCCTGTGGAGGGAACCATGTATCTCGTTCACGCAAAAAATAACCTGGTCACTTCCATGAATGGTTTGTTGTTTGATAAAATAAATGCAACAGCAAATGCTTCCATCTCAAAAACTGCGGCATTAAATAATGCAATCAGGAATATGAATGCAAAAACATATCGCTGGCAAATAGCCGGTTGGGAACAACAAATAAAACAAGTGAACAATGATCCGTCAGCCACATGGTATCCGAAAGGAGAACTGGTGTACGCTCCTCAGAACGGAAAATACACTTCAGAAAATTACCGCTTGTGCTATAAGTTTGATGTATATGCGCAGGAGCCGCTCGACCGTCAGTATGTATTTGTGGACGCTGTATCAGGAGCGGTTATTTATAAGCTGAACCGCATTCATGATGCCGATGCAACCGGCACTGCCGTTACAGCCTACAGCGGAACCCGGACCATTACTACAGACAGTGTAGGTCCAAATTCATTTCGCTTGCGCGAAACAGCAAGAGGGCTTGGAATTGAAACCTATAACCTGCAGCAGGGAACCAACTATAACAACACTGATTTCACTGATACAGATAACTTCTGGGACAATGTAAATGCACAGCAGGATGAATATGCAACAGATGCACATTGGGGAGCTGAAATGACCTATGATTTTTACATGCTGAAGTTTAACAGGAACAGCATTGATGATAACGGCCAGAAACTTTTGAGCTATGTGCATTACGATGTAAATTATACTAACGCATTCTGGGATGGTACTGCGATGACCTATGGTGATGGTGGCGGTGTCTATACTCCGCTTACTTCCTTAGATGTTACCGGGCATGAAATCTCGCATGGCGTCACTGAGCTGACATGCGGTCTTATTTATGCGGATGAACCCGGTGCAATGAATGAAGGTTTCAGCGATTGCATGGGAAATGCCATTCGCTATTTTGGAAAGCAGCCTGCTACTATTGACTGGTTTATCGGGGATGAAATTGGGGGAACTCCTTTTCGCAACATGGCTGACCCGAATCAATTCCAGAATCCTGATTGCTATGATGGACTATACTGGAATGCACCTAACGAAGTGCACAACAACAGCGGGGTTTTAAATTTCTGGTTTTATTTACTTACAGAAGGCGGAAGCGGCACTAATGATCTTGGAGATGCCTATACTGTTTCATCCATAGGAATTGACAATGCAGCGGCAATCTTATACCGTACCTGGGCAACCTATCTTTTTCCCAATGCGGAATATGCTGATGCGCGTTATTACTCCATACAGGCAGCAATTGATTTGTTTGGTCCCTGTACACCTGAAGCAATTGCAACAGTCAACGCATGGCATGCCGTAGGGGTCGGGTTGGCATTTATACCCGGAGTAACGAGCGATTTCAATGCAACAACTACTTCTTACTGCCAGGTTCCGGCAACCGTTAATTTTACAAATGCAAGTAACAATGCCGGAAGTTTTGTGTGGGATTTCGGAGATGGTTCACCAACAAGCACTGCGGTTAATCCGGTCCATACTTACACTTCTTATGGGCTTTATGATGTGACATTAGTTGCTGATGGAGGTACATGCGGAACAGATTCAATTACTAAAAATGGTTTTATCAGTGTGGATTCACTCAACCCCTGCATTGTGATCCTCCCTCCTAACGGCACTGCAACTACTCAAACTTCATGTGCAGGGCAATTATATGACAGTGGCGGGCCTAATGCCGATTACACAGATATGACGGATGCACTAATTACGATTGCACCATTAGGCGCATCCACAGTTACCTTAACTTTTACAATGTTTGACATGGAAAACACGTATGATTTTCTTTACATATATGACGGGCCCACCACTGCAAGCCCGCTTATCGGGGCATATACCGGCACTGCACTTCCGAATGGAGGCATCATTACTTCAACAGCCGGCTCCATTACATTAAGACAAACTTCAGATCCGTTCATTACCGGTGCGGGCTTTGCTCTGACATGGCAGTGTTTAATTTCAACTCTTCCTCCTACTGTAAACTTTACGGCAGATGTTACCACAAGCTGCAGCGGTGTAATTAATTTTACCGACCTGAGTATAAATGGCCCTACCAGCTGGTTGTGGGATTTTGGCGATTTATCCACTTCCACTTTGCAAAACCCTTCTCATACGTATGCCGCTAACGGAACGTACACCGTTACACTTACCGCATCAAACGTCAACGGAAGTAATGCGCTTACAAAAACAGCTTATATCACCATCAATCAGCCACAGGCACCAACAGCCAATGGTGTTACAATATGTGCAGGGCTTTCAGCAAGCCTTACTGCAACCGGGGTGGATTCATTAACATGGTTTACGGTTCCGGCCGGGGGAACTGCTGTATATACAGGGACCACATTCAATACGCCACCGCTGAGCATCAATACAACGTACTATGTTGAAAGCGATGTCTATCCTGCTCTGCAATCTGTCGGACCTGTTGATAATACTTTCAGCGCAGGGAGTATTTTTAATAATAATAATTACCATGATCTTATTTTTGATTGCTTTGTTCCGGTAAAATTAATTTCAGTAAAGGTATATGCAGACGGAGCCGGCAACAGGACCATTACTTTAAATGATGCCGGGGGAAATACATTGCAGCAGGCAACTGTAAATATTCCTGACGGAATGAGTATTGTACCGCTTAATTTTAATATACCTGTTGGAACAAACCTGGAACTCGGATGCGAAGGAAATGTCAACCTGTTCCGTAACCAGGGAGGAGCTATTTTTCCTTATACACTTTCCGGTGTTATCTCTATAACAGGAACCAATGCAGGAGCACCGGGTTACTATTATTATTTCTATGACTGGCAGCTGCAGGGCCCTCCCTGTGTCAGTCCCCGCACGCCTGTAACGGTGACTGTGGATCCTGCACCTACCGCAGCCTTTTCAACTTCTAATGTTTTATCTACGTACACCTTTACTGACAATTCAACAGGGGCAACTTCCTGGTTCTGGGATTTCGGAGATGGTACGAATACTACCGGGCAGGGACCTGTTGTTCACACTTACACGGCTAACGGAACTTACGTTGTAATGCTGATTGTGAGCAACGGCAATTGCCAGGATACGGCTTATTTTACAATAGTAGTGACCACTGTAGGAATTGAACAATTGCAGAATGAATCATTACTGACTGTGTATCCCAACCCGGCAGTGGGCGCATTTACTGTTAACTGGAACCAACCTGAACGGGAGCAAATTTCTATCAGCCTTACTGATCAGCTGGGCAGAACAGTCTTTGGCAGCACGGCTCAAATAATGAATCCGGGAAGTCATTCCATGAAAATCTCCACGACAGGATTTGCTGACGGAATTTATTTCCTACAATTAAAAGGCGAAAATTCAAGTGCAGTGAAAAAAATAACAGTGATGAATTGACAGCCTGGTTGATTTAAAAATTAAAAACCTCTCCGCAAAACGGGGAGGGTTTTTTTTTGAGGCTGGTGATGCAAACGTATGTTTCAATTTTAATGATTCTATTGAATATTGTTTATTTCTATGATCACTGCAAAGTGCCCGAAGAGCGGGACGCTATGCGGAGACACCAGTGAAACATAGCCATATTATTAACATTTATTGTATTTTCTTAACAATCAGAAACCATTTTGTCGGGGGCTTTGAAAAAATTCGTAAACTCGCACTTCATTTTAAAATTAATCAACTCATTAATTTAACAATTTAATAAAAAACAAACTTATTTACATGAAAAAAATTATTTACATTTTATTCGCATTCCTCTCTGTTTGGATGAACGCTTCTGCCAGGGAAATTACAGGTACTGAAGCACAGCGTTTAATTACAGGAGCACAGCAAATAAGAGTAACGGAAAATTCATCCGTTCCGGAGTACATAAAATTCCGGGCCGGGACTGAAATCAGTTTTAACGCATTTGAAAAATGGGCGCATAGCCATTTTACTTTACCATCTGCAAGCGGTTTCAAATTGCTCAATAAATCCAGTGATAAGCTTGGATATACTCATTACCGTTACCAGCAAACAATAAACGGAATCCCTGTTGAGGGAACTATGTATCTCGTTCACGCAAAAAATAACCTGGTCACCTCCATGAACGGATTGCTCTTTGATAAAATGAATGCGACAGCAAATGCTTCCGTCTCAAAATCTGCGGCATTAAATAATGCAATCACTAATATGAATGCTAAAGTGTATCGCTGGCAAACTTCATGGGAACAGCATATAAAAATTGTGAACAATGATCCTTCTGCCACATGGTATCCGAAAGGAGAACTGGTGTACGCTCCTCAGAACGGAAAATATACTTCAGAAAATTACCGCTTGTGCTATAAGTTTGATGTATATGCGCAGGAGCCGCTCGACCGCCAATATGTATTTGTGGATGCTGTATCAGGGCAGGTTATTTATAAGCTGAACCGCATTCATGATACGGATGTTCAGGGTACGGCTGTTACAGCCTACAGCGGAACCCGGACCATTACTACAGACAGTGTAGGCCCAAATTCATTTCGCCTGCAGGAAACCACAAGAGGGCTGGGAGTTGAAACCTACAATCTTCAGCAGGGTACCAACTATGTAAATACTGATTTCACTGATACCGATAATTTCTGGGACAATGTAAATGCACAGCAGGATGAATATGCAACAGATGCGCATTGGGGAGCTGAAATGACGTATGATTTTTACATGCTGAAGTTTAACAGGAACAGTATTGATGATAACGGCCAGAAGCTGCTGAGCTATGTACACTATGATGTCGGTTATACTAACGCTTTCTGGGATGGCACCGAAATGACTTATGGTGATGGCGGAGGCGGATATACACCGCTCACATCATTGGAAATTACAGGGCATGAAATCTCGCATGGCGTCACTGAGCTGACATGCGGCCTTGTTTATGCGGATGAATCCGGTGCAATGAATGAAGGTTTCAGCGACTGCATGGGAAATGCCATTCGTTATTATGGAAAGCAGCCTGCTACTATTGACTGGTTTATAGGGAATGAAATTGGCGGAACGCCATTCCGTAATATGGCTAACCCGAATCAATTCCAGAATCCCGATTGCTATGACGGACTATATTGGAATGCACCTAATGAAGTGCACAACAACAGCGGAGTTTTAAATTTCTGGTTTTATTTACTTACAGAAGGCGGAAGCGGCACTAATGATCTCGGAGACGCCTATACTGTTTCATCTATAGGGATTGATAACGCAGCCGCAATTTTATACCATACCTGGGCAACCTATCTTTTTCCCAACGCTGACTATGCTGATGCGCGTTATTATTCTATACAATCTGCTATTGATTTGTTTGGCCCCTGCACACCGGAAGTTATCGCCACTACCAACGCATGGTATGCCGTAGGAGTTGGTGCAGCATTTATTCCCGGAGTTACCAGCGATTTCACCAGCGGATTAACTACATACTGCCAGTTGCCTGCAACAGTTTATTTTACAAATGCAAGCAATAATGCAGGAAGCTATACCTGGGATTTTGGAGATGGTTCACCAACAAGCACTGCTGTTAATCCCTCGCACATTTATACTACCAGCGGCACTTTCGATGTTAAACTGATTGCTGACGGAGGTCCCTGTGGAATAGACTCCGTTCTTAAGACAGCTTATATAACCATCAGCCTGCCTGCGGCACCCGTTACAACTGATACCACCATCTGTGAAAACACCTCTGTGAACCTGACGGCTTCCGGGACTGATTCATTGTACTGGTATGATGTGGCAACAGGCGGAACCCCGCTCTATGCGGGAGCAACATTTACCACTCCTGTTATCAGCACTAACACTACTTTTTATGTGGAAAGCGATGTGTATCCTGCGCAGCAATCTGTCGGGCCTGTTGATAATACATTCAGCGCAGGGAGTATTTTTACCAATAACAATTACCATGACCTCATATTTGACTGCTATTCTCCCGTAACATTACTTTCTGTAAAAGTATATGCACAGGGTGCCGGCAACAGAACAATAACATTGATGGATAACGGAGGCAATATATTGCAGCAGGGCACTTTCAATCTTCCTGACGGAATGAGCATTGTTCCCCTTAATTTTGATTTGCCTGTCGGCAATGATCTTGAGCTGGGGTGCGAAGGCAATGTGGATCTTTTCCGCAACCAGGGAGGCGCAGTTTTCCCTTATACACTTTCCGGTGTGGTATCTATAACGGGAACCAATGCAGGAGTACCGGGTTACTATTATTATTTCTACGACTGGCAATTGCAGGGCGCTCCCTGCATCAGTGCACGAACACCTGTAAACGTTTCGGTGATTCCCGCTCCTGTGGCAGCGTTTTCATCTTCTAATGTTCAATCTACCTATACATTTACCGACAATTCAACAGGGGCAACTTCCTGGTTCTGGGATTTCGGAGATGGTACCAATACTACCGGGCAGGGTCCTGTGGTTCACACCTACACCGCTAACGGAACTTATATTGTAATGCTTATTGTGAGCAATGGCAATTGCCAGGATACGGCTTTTTTTACTATAGTAGTGACCACGGTAGGAATCGAACAGATGCAGCATGAATCCTTACTGACTGTGTATCCTAACCCGGCAGCAGGCGCCTTTACTGTTAACTGGAACCAGCCCGGGCAGGAGCAAATTGCTATCAGCCTCACTGATCACTTGGGCAGAACAGTCTTTAGCAGCGCTGCCCAACTAATGAATCCCGGAAGTCATTCCATGAAAATCTCCACTATTGGTTTTGCTGACGGAATTTATTTCCTCCAGTTAAAAGGCGAAAATTCAAGTGCAGTGAAAAAAATAACAGTGATGAATTAATTAAATAATTTATTTAAAGTTAAAAAACCTCTCCGCAAAACGGGGAGGTTTTTTTTTCTGGTATAATGATCCGCAAAGCATTACTCCTGATTGCTAACTTCTCTTTCATGAAAGAAACTGCTTTAAAAATTTCCCCCGGCCCCACCGCCTCCGAAACTTCCTCCGCCAAATTCAACATCATTCTTTTTTGTTGCCTGCTGCCCGAATGTTTGCGCAATAAGCAGTGACTCCGCTTCAATAACAGAAGGTTCTTCACCGGTGTCTTTAAAAGTGATTTCATTCCAGGGTGTTTGCAATTTTTTTATAACAAGCCATGATACAGCAACAAGAAATACACCGGCAATGATCATGGCAGCTTCTGCATTCATGAAATGATAATAGTAACGGTAAGTGAGAACGGATAATGCCGCAAGAATAATTCCGGTGCGTAAAGGAATCCTGTCTTTATTCCGGATTCCGGTAATAATATATGCAACGGGTATAGCAAGCGTGAGCGCATAAAAGACTATTGCAAGCGGAATGTCCTCGCCCGGTTGCAGGGAAAGATTAAACAACAGGGCGGATGATTCGCGCACTACAAAATAATTTCCCGCAGCATACAGGGTAATAAGGGATGCTGTTTCAATGGTGCTGAGGCAATGGCGCCAGTAAATCTTTGCAGCTTCTTTTTTGAATTTAACAACAAAAACGTAAACCAAAAAAGAAACAACCATGATGGCAAAAGGCATTAAAGCTTTTCCCGTTGTGCCTGTTTTATGCACCAGGATAAAAATGATCAGCAGCAAGCATACATAAGCAACCAGGCTTACAAATGCATCCGCAAAACGAACGGCTGCAAAAACAAGAACCGGCAAACCAATTACAGCAACAATTAATACACCGTTCAAATCTATTGTATCCGTTACCTGTGCAACTATGACGCTGATCCCCGAAATAAAATAACCGAGGGATATATATAAAAGCATATCATCAATCCCATTGCGGAAATATTTTTTTTCTTTTACAAACTGTTCCAGTACAAACCATAAGATTCCGGCAAAGACCAGGAAAATAACTCCGAAGCTATCTATAGCGGCACTCATAAATAACATGACCAGACCAATGGCGCTGGTTGCTAAAATAAATGTGAATAAAAACAACCCGATCCTGACAAATAAGTTAGTGTGCTTATAACCGGAAAAAAACTCCTGTTTAATGCCGGTCAGTTGAGACGGAGTGATGAAGGATTTCCGAAACCAGTTTTCCGCGGTTTCGTGTATCCTCAGATTATCAAGCCAGTCTTTATTGTATATGATCATCTGTTTTAAAAAATGTTTTATAGCTCTTCAGAAATTTTATAATCATCATGCAGGACAGGATGAAGTAAACAAAACTCAATATGGAAAAAGTAAAATCCAGTCCTGCTTTGTCAAGCAGGTGAAATAATTCCCATGTAAACCCGATATATCCGTAAATTACTGAAATGAGCAGGAAGTAAAAAGATTTTTCTTTCCGGGCATACCGGATGTAATAATAAATGAGCGCTCCGAGTAACAATAAATAAATTATTCCCCATTCCATGCTGAAGATTCCGGACAGAGCGGCAATGAACATCATGTTGGAAGCAAAGTTCAGATACGTAAAGCTGAAATGTTTTTTAATGTTGCGTTCATCTGAAAAAAATGCCGCTGCCATCAATACAATTCCAACTGATAATGCAGAATAAATAAAACGCTCACCTGAAAAATCATTTTTAGAAAGTAAATCGAGCGGGGTAACCGTAATGCCAATCCAGGCACATAAAGCAGTAATGCCCATGCTGAGCACGCCCTTGTGATCAAACAAATATGCAAGACCGAAAAATAAAACAGCAGGTATTAATGTGGCAATGCCATAGCGTTCTCCGAAAATATGATGCTGGAATTGCAAATAGCCTTCGAGAGCCAAAAATAAAAGACAGGCTGATAAGAGAACATAGTCAAAAAAGGCATCAGGTGATTCGGTCCGAAGGTTCGAATAGGGTACGCGCCTGCGGAAACAGTACATAAAACATCCGCTGCATAATACTGCAATAATTCCGATAATGATATTGTGACCAATTGAATCTATGTTTTTATAAATGACAATTCCAAAACCCGTGGTGGCAAGCAAAACTCCGCAGTAAAGGAGTGTTCTCAGTTCGAAATTCAGAGAGAAAAGTTTGTTATTGCTGTAATCAGAAATTTTCTGGGCCTGCGCTTCATTCAGCAAACCGGAGGCTTTTAATTTATCCGCAAGGGCTTCTTCAAAATTCATTCTATAAAGAAATAGATTCCGGGTGAGATTAAAAAATAATTGAAAAAATAAATACTTTCAATTTATCCGGAAAGAATATTTTAATACGGGTTAAGATCAATCAGTAGTTATGAAAGAAAAAAATCCGGTTCAGCTTTTGTCTCCTTATAGTTCCTGATCTCCTTATAAAGCGAATCTCTTTCAACCGGGATGCGTCCGACATCTTTTATCAATTGCACCAGCTGCTGTGTAGTGAGAGCCGGGGATTGCTCCTCAGCGCCTGCCATCGTGTAAATTTTTGTGCTGTCATCAATGGTGCCGTCAATATCGTCCACACCAAAGGATTGTGCAAGCTGGGCAGTGCTGCGTCCAATCATGGGCCAATAAGCTTTGATGTGCTGAAAGTTGTCGAGATAGATACGCGATACGGCATAGTTTTTTAAATCTTCAATCATAGTGGATTCTTTGATATGGCTCATGTCATTGTCCTTATTCCGGAATTTAAGAGGAATAAATGTATTGAATCCACCGGTTTTATCTTGCAATTCACGCAAACGATTGAGATGATCAACCCGGTGCGCATAATTTTCAATATGGCCATACAGCATAGTGGCATTGGAATGCAAGCCAAGCCTGTGAGCGGTTTCATGAATTTCAAGCCATTGTTCTGAAGTGCACTTATCCGCGCAGATTTCTTCTCTCACCGTTTCGTCAAAAATTTCAGCACCGCCCCCGGGAATAGAATCCAACCCGCTTGCAATTAATTTTTTCAATCCTTCTTCATAACTCAGCTTTGCTTTGCGGATCATATAATCCAGCTCAACAGCTGTGAATGCTTTTACATGAATACCGGGACGAATATTTTTTATTTCACTGATCACATCACAAAAAAAATCAAGATCAAGTTTTGGGTGAACCCCTCCTACAATGTGCACTTCTGTAACCGGGATACCATTATAAGAATTCACACGATCCAACATTTCTTTTTTAGAAAGTTCCCAGCCCTGTTCCCTGTTTTTATACAAGCGGGAATAAGAACAAAACCTGCAGGTAAAAACACATACATTAGTAGGTTCAATATGAAAGTTGCGGTTAAAGTAGGTGTAGTTTCCATTTTTTCGCCCGCGAACTATGTTTGCTAACGTTGCGAGAAAACCAATTTCACCTTTTTCAAAAAGAAGCAATCCTTCTCCAGCTGTTATCCGTTCACCAGCTTCAATTTTAAAAGCAATATTTTTCAGATCATCCGTGACTGAAGAATCTTTCAGAAAAGAAGGAAGGGCAATTGATGGATTCACGACTATTGGGTAATTGGGTAATTGAGGTAATCAGGGTAATTTGCCTGATTACCCGATAACTTCTTTCATTCACTGATGCCTCACCACAAATTTTTTGCTTACCTGTTTATTATACGTTTTTACTTCGGCAAAATAAACTCCATTGGCTAATCCGCCTACATACACATTCACTGATTGACCTTGAGAATCCACGTATTCCCGGGAATACATTTTTTTTCCAAGCACATTATAAATGCTTAAGATTGTTTTCTGCCCGGTGTCTTTATATTTTGTTACAATCAATATTGACTCACTTGCTGCAGTCGGGTAAATAGAAATATCAGGAGTTTCCGGATAATCAGGACAATCGTATTTGCCTGGTGCATACAGAAAGCTGCGTGTCTTGAAATTATCAATCTTATAGTCATCGCTTCCGCCATTAACAGAAATAACATTTACAATAAAAGTATGCAGTTCTTCCGAAATAAGGATTTCGGGCAAGGTAAGATTTAGTTCAGCGCCAGGCGCCAATGTGCCGCTCCAGTCATACTGCAGTGTGTCCCCATCAACGCTGTAGTCAACCGAAAAACTGCTGATTGTATTGGTGCCTGCATTCTTAATATTGAGAACCGGATCAATATTTTTATTGCATACCACACCTGCCGGTGAATTAATTTCCCGGATTCTAAGATCGGTTGCAAGCGGGGTGACAGATTCTGCGTAAGAAGCTGCATCATACAGTGTATCACGGAATGTTGTGATGGCAGCATCCATCCGGCTGCGCTGGTCCGTAGTAAACAGCATCATGCATTTATCATCGGTATAATCCATGTAATTCATAAACATATCGCCATCCGGTTCATTGGCGCATGATACATGCGGGTAAGAAGGGCATCCGTATGTGGCATCTCCCTGGTTTGGGGTGTCGTCTATATTATCATTTCCGTTGCAGGCCCCGGCATCATCTCCCCATGTATGTTGCAGATTTAACCAATGCCCAATTTCATGCGTGGCGGTTCTTCCCAGGTTATATTGCGGTTTTAAATTACTTCCCAGTCTGCCAAATGCCTGGTAATTGATTACAATGCCGTCTGTTTCAGAATTTACACTTGTAGGGTATTCCGCATAACCCAAAATATCCTGGCCTGCATTTTCCAGGTTGCATACCCAAATGTTCAGAAAATGATTTCTATCCCATGCATTGCTTCCTCCTTTGTTGTTATATTTCATTTCATCTCCTGTATCAAAAGAAACAGTATCCGTTTGTCTTCTTACAATACCGGTAGTCGGCAATTGGTTTTCATCTCTTCGTGCCAGGCTGAAGAAAATATGCGAACTGCCAACAAGGTTAGCCCATACAGAGGGAACCTCCGCAATGTTTGCGTTGGTAATTGAATAATCTTCATTAAGGACATCAATCTGCGAAATGATTTGTTCATCAGACAGATTCTGTTCGGCAGTATTCCAGACAATATGAACTACCACGGGAATGACCAATGTTGCAGCAGAATTTCTTTGATAAATGTGTGATGCTTTGTAAGCGGCAATTTTATCTTCCATTTCATCCCGCTCTTTTGCATAAGCAGGATTTACAGAACGGAGATATTTGTCATGCTCAGGTGTTGCACATATACGCTGCGTTTGCGCATAAGATAAAAGGCACCCGGTGAAATAATAAAATAGTAAAAGGGAAATACGTTTTTTTATCATGACCGTATATTGAAAAAGGCTAAACCGTCTTATCAGTGGTTTAGCCTTTTAATGAACATGTGCACAAAGATAGCAAATGCTCTTATTGTTGAATTATTTGTTCAGAACAATTTTCTGATTGATTGTTTTATCCGCAGCCTGAACTTTTATGAGATAGATTCCATTTGCATTTTTACTCATATCTACAGGCAGAACAGCGCCATTATAATTTTTAATTTCACTGCTATAAACCAATTCGCCAATCTCGCTGGTGATGGTTACAGCAATATTTTCATGCGTGATTGAAGCCCACTGCACATGAATCAACCCGGTTGCAGGACTGGGATAAACCGAGAAGGAAAGATCCGGATTTACCTGCCCGATGCCGGTAGGATTAATGATGTTGATATTATCAAGCCACAGGGTATTTTCATACTGGTTGATGTTTCTGAATTTTAAGATGGCATTTGAGGAAGCTGCATACGGTGCAAGGCTAACTGTTTCTAACCTCCAATCGTTTGCACCCGGAACAAATGCAACGGTTGAAAAAGTGGGTGTGATGGTTGTTAATGGAATACCAAACTTTTTATAAATCGAAGTCCATGTAACTCCGCAGTCGGTTGAAATAACCACTTCAAGCGTATCTGAGTAATTTGGAGATAAAGCCGGATCGGTATACAACTGGTAAGCCACGTAAAAAGTCAGCTGGGGATTGGGTCCTGCAGTTAAATCCATAGCGGGAGAAATCATCTCATCATATTCCCCCCATGCATCATAATCATAGTTGAAAATGAAAATAGAGGAAGAGCTTGCCTGCCCGGTGGCGGTACTGCGCTGCCAGGTTGTATCATTATCGGGATTATTGAGCGACCATCCCGCTGGAGGATATGTTGCAGACTGAAATCCTTCCTGGACAGGCAATGATACTCCTGATGCGGATGAACTGAAATTTCCCGTGCTTGAATCATTGGCAGTATTGGGGTCGGCAACGCTATTAGGATTAGAAGTATAAGACGTAAACGTATGTGCACCACCCGAAACCGTAATTGCAGGTAATGTTACATTTACAGTGGAACCGGGCGTAAGTGTCCCGTTCCATGAATAAGTATTCACCGCACCGGCATCCACCTGGTAATTGATAGTAACTGAAGTAAGGTTATTCACACCATAATTACGCAATGTAACAACCGGTGTAATGCTGTTCGCGCAAATTGTTCCTGAAGGAGAAACAATAGCTGAGATTCCGGCATCATTGTTAAAAGAAGTAACAGGAGTACATCCTGAAGAAGCAAGCATGGCAACACGCGGGCCGTTCATGCAGGCATTCATACGTATTCCCTGTCCGTCAGTGAACATGGTCATGCAGGCATCATCGGTGTAGTCCATATAGTTCATAAACATTTCGCCAATAGTGGAACCTGAACAAGCATTTACATGAAGGGGATGAGAAGGGCAGCCGAAATGCAACTGATCCTGTGTGGGAGTATCAGTCACAAGGTCATTGCCGCAAGTATTATCACCATTAATATGACGGAGGTTTAACCAGTGGCCCACTTCGTGCGTGGCAGTGCGGCCCAAATGATAAGGAGGAAATGTGCCGGGAAGATTGGGGCCACCTACAGAAGAATAAAGAACCACTACACCGTCATTTGCAGCGGATCCACCGGGAAACGTGGCATAGCCTAAAAGACCACCGCTTAAATTACCCACCCAGATATTGAGATAACTTCCGGATGGCCATGCATCATCTCCGCCACTTGAGTTGTGTTTTATATTATCGTTAGTGCTCCAGGAGTTTACAGTAGTTGCTTTGTGGATAATGCCATTTGTAGGGTTGCCGCTGGGATCCTGCGTGGCAAGGCAGAACTGGATGCCTGAGTTGGCAACAAGGCTCGTCCATACAGCAGGAGTATTTCCAACATTGGCATTGGTTCCTGAAAAATCAAGATTCAACACGTTGATCTGCTCAATGACACGTGCATCAGAAATATTCTGAGATGCAGTGGCGTATAAAATATGAACCACGACAGGAATATTTATTACTCCCGTTGATTTAAAATTTGAATTGCCGGAGAGCTTTTGATCCATGAGTGCATTCGCTTTTTGAAAACTTTTTGCGAACTCCGGATTTTTCATTAATTCCTGGTGATGCTGCATAGTGCCGCACCTGTCGGGGTTTTGTGCATACGATGAATTCCATGCTGCAGTGAATACCACTGCCAAAATAAATGTTGTAAATGTTTTCATGTAAATTTTGATTAATTGGTTTTAAATTTAAGAATGATTGATTTGAGTTCCCTGAAAAATAATAAGCAAACCTACGTGATTTTTTTTTAAAAACATTGATGCGGGATAAAAATTTTGATTGAAAATATACCTCCTGCTGTGTTTATTTTATGTATAAATGATTTACCGGCTTTGATGACGGAAACAGATTTTACACGTTTGTAAAAAATTTAGTTTAGTATTATTTAACCTCCATGCTTTTCTATCTTTGCGCGCTAAACAGAAAACATGATGAAA
>DATEMK010000345.1:0-4852 GCA_035275625.1 Bacteroidia bacterium | reverse complement strand
TGTTAAAACGGAACAAACCCATTCCCGGAGTACCTATCCAGAGAATTCCCTGCCCGTCCGGCAGGCGGGCATTTTTATCAATGACGGTAATGTTAACGGTTTTATCCTTTATCTCTTCTTCCGGAATTTTTGTATTCAGGTGAATGATTTTTTCTTCACCTGTTTTCATATCCAGCTTGTAAAGATTTCCGTCTGACGAAAACGCGAAATAATAGTTGTTAAAAAAGGGCTGTCCCACTACACCTCTGGCCTTTGGGTCAATCAACCTGTCGCCCAGCGAAGGGAGTTGTTGCAGGTCAAGAGCGGGAATGAATTTGTTTTGTTCCCTGCTGAAACGATAAAGATGCTTACGGCTTATTGCTGTAAAAGTGTTTTCTGCCGCTGTATAAAAAATATCAAAAACAGTTGTATCGCGCTCACCTGAACGGTCAGCAACACTCACGCGCTCATACTGTTTTGCCCCGGCATGGAGAGCGAAAATCTTTCCCCAAATACTGGTCATAATCACACCGGCAGAATCGCTTGCGGTTATATTCCGGTTTGCACCCGTTTTTACAGGCAGGGGAAAATAACTGCAATCCGAATTCTTTACGCGAATAATCTTGTCCTTTGAAACAATGTAAAGTGCATTGCTGTCATTTTTCAGAATGAAAGAATAGAAGATAAACTGACCTGAATCCCTGTATGGAAACTGGCTGGTGAACGAAAGTTTCTCCGGCTCATACAGGCGCAGTTCCTGAAAGAGCTGAAACCACATATCACCATTTGCCAATTGCAGTCCCAATGCGCAGGAATTATTCGGAATGCTGGTGCTGTCATCAGGGTTGTGGCGGAATACTTTAAAGTTATACCCGTCAAACCGCGAAATACCTTCTTCACTCAGCAACCAGATAAAACCCGTGTTGTCCTTAAACATTCCGAGGATGGTTCCTGAAGCAAGCCCCTGCTCTTCGGTGTAATTGGTAAAAGTGTATTGCTGTTGCGCGAAGCAAACATGGGTTACAAGTAAAACGAGGATGGTGTGGAAGAAATGCTTCATAAAGAGTTCCCCAAAATACTATTTATCCCTTAATTGATGAAATTGGGAAATTAAAAATTCGGAGAGGAGGGGAAAGATTTGAAGGGAAATTTTTATGAGTGGGTTCCTCGTCTGGAGACGAGTATCCAGAGGAAGGGTGACTCGGAATGTATATAAGATACTAAGCAACATTGGCAAGTTGTTTTTCAATCTTGCCAGAAGTTACTTGATTAAATTTATCCTGTCCTTCAAAGCAGATAAGTCCCAAATTAATATCTGTTTCAAAATACTTTATCATCCACCTTGGAAAAGTGTATTTACTGCTTAAAACAAGTAAGCCCTTTGGTTTTTGAGTAACTTGTATTTCTCGTCTGTATCGGTATTCTAAAAGTTGACCAACTCCTAATCTTATGTGTCTGCTGATATTATTTTTATTGACTGTCTTAACTTCAAAAATTATTTCCTTCTTGTGTTTTGCTGCAAGTAAATCAACGGATTGTCGGTCTTCCCAAACTTGATAATCCAAACTCGACATTTTTTCCGCGATAACATTTACAATCCTGTCATGAAGTTTTGTTTTCTCATGCCGCTTCTCAATGCCTTCTTTTATTTTCTCCAAGTCAATCGCCTCAACATTAACTCGCTTGCCAACCTCATTGATTTCGCGAAGTTCATTGAGTGAAATGTCAGAGTTCCCAAACTCAAATTGTTTTTCATCTTCCATGTCGAAAACACCTTCGGGATAATTTTTTGCAATGTAGTTTGGTGTATGTTCTGGAATTTCAAGTGTCCATTGTCTTTCAATGTTTGGAGCTCCGTAATGTTCAAACCAAGAGAGAGCCAATTGAATGTCGTTATCAGATTCAGGCAACCAAAAATTTTCTGCTTGTTCGTGATATTCGCAAAACCTTTCTACCAATTCCAAATTGTTTAATGCAAAAGGTGAAAGCAATATTCTTTGATTTATTTTACTCTTGGACAAACGAAACAAATCTGTTAATCCTAATAATCGAAACCATTCTTGTGTATGTCTTTTTCTTCTACTGTCAGTTTTCACATTAGAATCTTTCCGATATTCAAATAATCTCTCGATAGCCAAATCCCATTCATCGTTTCTTTTTGTTGGCATTAAAGCGACAACGGTTTCTTCAACAGAAAGACCCGTGAGGTCTTGCTTACGAAAAAGTTGAAGCAACACACGCAAAATCAAAACGGCTGGTTTGATTAACACTCCGTGTATTGAATCTAAAGCAACTCTATTGTCAGGAATATGTTTAAGATTTGAAATACTTTTTCTTAAAGACGGAGAAATATCTTGCTTGTGTCCATTTGGGTATTGAAAATTTACACATTGAGTTGTCATCATTTCCGAATAACCAATTGCTCCGTCAAGCCAAAGCAATCCCATTGGAGTCACAATAATTTTCTTTGTGAACCGTGTCGAAACAATTAAACCCAACTCTGGAAGAATCTGTTGGTAATCTCTCCAAAGTTGAGGTTCGCCTTGGTCTTTTCTCACATTTGCTGTAAGCAAATTTTGTTTAATCATGTAATCCGTAATTGCTCTCTGATAGTTAGGGGAAGCGGAAAAGAAATGTGCCGCTTTTAAAAATTCAAAAAGAGTTCTGACATTAGTTGCTGGTGCAACATGTTGTGTAATTGACCAAGAGAAACCAGGATATGGAAAATCAAATCCCGCCATTACTTTTTTGTAATGATGCTGCGATTTGTTCAGCAATAAGTTTTGCTAATAAAGGTGGAACTGCATTGCCAACGGCTCTGTATTGCCATGTTCCTGTATTTTTAAAAACATACCAGTCGGGGAAAGACTGTAATCGTGCCGCCTCTCGGACCGTTATGTGTCGTGGTTCTTTTGGGTGAATAAAAGGTCTGCCACCTCCTGCTTTTGAACCTACCAAAACAGTTCCTGATGGTAATGCAGAATTTATTCTGTCGGTTCTATCAATTTTATCTCTGTCTCCTTGAGGAATTACCGAATATCGTTTGGCAACTCTGTCTCCGTGAATTCTTTTTTCATGGTTAGGTAATCCTTCGGCTTTCTCTAAAGCATATTTTGATGGCAACCATTTAAATTCTTCTGAATAAAATAAGTTACCTAAATCATCGGGATTGAAATGTGTCGGTTTTGGGAATGAAAAATCTTTTACATTCTTTTTGAAACCAACAATAAAAACTCGTTTTCTTATTTGAGGTATTCCAAAGTCCGCTGAATTCAGAACGGTGTGAAAAATTGTATAGCCCGTTTCGCCAATGAGAAAATCCTTAAACACTTCCCAATCTTTTCCTTTGTTCAAAGTAAGTAGTCCTGTTACATTTTCAAATAAAAATGCATTTGGTTGTATCTCCTTTACAAGTCGGACATACTCATAAGCAAGTTGTCCTCTCGGGTCATCAAATGATTCTCTCTTTCCTAAAATGCTGAATGCCTGACAAGGTGGTCCACCAATTAATAAATCAAACTCGTTAACGCCTGATAATTTGCGAATCGCTTTTCCTTTTAGCTTCCTAACATCCTCTGTCAAAACACAAGCATTTGGAAAATTGAACTTAATCGTTTCGCATAACTGTTCCTCAACATCGCTTGAAAATTTTACCTCAAACCCAGCCAAACTTACTCCCAAATCCAAACCACCACCACCTGAAAAAAGTGAGAGCGCTTTAAATTTATAATCAACATCTGAAAGAGAAGGTTGCTCACCAAGAACTTTCAGAAATGGATTTTGCTTTATTTTTTTTTGTATTGCTACTTTCATTGAGGGCGAATTTATGTAAATGCTTTGTGGCTTCCTTTATGAAAGGTCAATATTTTTCAACAAATTATTGTCAGAGTAAGTTGCAAATAAAATTTTATCGATAATTTTTTCTGTCTAGCTTCAGGGTCATCCCATTCTTGCGGAGACCATGAAGAAACCATAGCAGTAACGCTGTTCCTTTTCTAAATACAGTTTTCTAAACCGTGTTTTCCTTCCGGGAAGGTGGTTGTTTTACTTTAATCGAAAGTAATTTTTCTTTCCATATCATTTTTCACCGCTAACCTTTTTAGTGATCATTTGAAAGTCAGCCGCCTTTGGAAAATCATCAAATATTTTCTGAACAAACTCATTGGGAATAGTAAGCCTGCGTTTTTCTATATCCATCCATGCACCATCCATATTTAATATTGCAGCAAGAGTTCCGTCATTCTTTGTAAAATTATGGCGGAGGCTCCATCGTGCAAAGTCAGGAGTGGTTTTCACTAATTGCACGTCTATTTCAATCTCGTCTTCCATTTTTATTTCACGCCTGAAAACAGCTTCTTCCCTGAAAAGGATGGGTCCTATGTTCAGTTCTCCCATTTTATGAGTAGTAAGCCCGTGCCCGCTCAAAAAATCAATACGGATCATGGCGCCATAATCATAATAAATAGAATGGCGCAAATGCCTGTTCTGATCAATGTCGGCCCAGCGAATCTGTACTGCTTTTGAATATTTTTCCATTACTAAAATAATTGTCCGGCTGAATCCACTTTTCAGAAAGCCGTTGTTTTACTAAGCGAAAGTAATTTTTCTTTTTGGATTCAGGAAAAAATAAAGGGGCAGGGTTTTGGTTTTTAATTCATAATAATTATGGAAAGTACCTGTAAATTTCTTTGCGATGGAGAATTCTTTCAAGCGTCAATGTTTCGTTTTTGAAATGAAAACCTAAACGATAATCTCCAAAACGGATTTTAAAATAATGCGGATAACCCGTCATTTTTTCTGCACCATTAACCTGTTGAAAGTTTTTAAATGTGGGCAATTCTGTAAAACAAAATATTCAATCTTTTTTCTTTGT
>DATEMK010000344.1:0-3201 GCA_035275625.1 Bacteroidia bacterium | reverse complement strand
CTTTCTGTTTCATTTTGATATAACGCTGCAATCATTTCATAGTAAATATGACGGCTACTTTTCATTTATTTACCAAATCACTGCATCAACATTTGCTACCGCTGCTATATTAAAATTTATTGAAGTAAAAGAAAATGTAATGCAGGAACCTGACTATTTTTTTTTAATAGGAATATTTTTTTACTGTTTTTGTTCTTTTTTTATTGACTTTTTCATTGGTGAAGAAATTGCAAAAAAAATATGGTGGATCCACGATCTTGCTAACTGCATAAGCTATCTTATTTTCGTCAAAGCATTTTTAGTAGCGGGCAAAGCAGCAAAAAGTACACAATAAAGGGCTTTTTATTTTCGTCTTCAGTTTCAACCATTTAAAAAACAAAAATTCCCATCTTCAAAATGAAAATAGGAATTAATAAATCTGATTTTTAATAAAATCAACCTGCCTCCTGCCGCTGCATACTGCAAACTGATTACTGTGGAGCCGGTGGGATTTGAACCCACGTCCAGGCAAGGAATTAATACGCTTTCTACATGCTTAGCATCTGCTTAATTTTCGAGAAGACGTGAGGCGAAATGCTTACCATCATCTTCCTTATTCCGTGTTATCTCGCTGCAGCATACGGACACTGCTGCAGCCAGCTCAAGAGTACGATACCCCGGAATCCCAACTTAATGAGCGGAAGTTGAAGCGGGATAGCTTGTCCCGATAATCTGATTACCGGGATTAGGCTAATCCGACTGAGTCGGATTAAGCTGCAAGCGCATAAGAATTTTCGCCAGTTAAGACGAGTGAGAATCAGGATTAACGTGCTGTATTCACAGTGCACGGCATGCTTACCTACCAATTGCACAAGCTGTCGAATCCTGTCGGCCCCATGTATTGGATGTAAAATTTAAAGAACGTTATTGCAAAATTAGGTGATAAACCATTATTTTTCATGAATCTTTGTCAATAAAATAAATTATCCGATATTTGCGACCCCGAAAAGGGAAAATCTAAAAAGTCATGTCCAAAATTTGTGATTTAACCGGAAAGAAATCAATTGTAGGAAACAGTGTTTCCTTTTCAAACGCAAAAACCAAAAGAAGATTTAATCCCAATCTTCAGATGAAAAAATATTTTATTCCCGAAACCGGTGAATGGATTACTCTGAAGGTTTCCACTTCAGCAATGCGTACCATCAATAAAAAAGGTATTTCCAAAGCAATTGCTGATGCCCTCAAAAAAAACAAGTTCTGATCCGGTAGAAGACAAGTATTAAATCTTTGCCTGATGCCAGGAAAGTCTGCACCGATCTTTCTCTTTTTTGTTTTCATATTTTTTCATGCATTTTCACAGGAAAAGCCTCCCTTTACAATAAAACCTCCTGAACCTCTTTACGACACTGATCTTCTGCCTCAGCAGTTTCACATTGAAAGGCGCGATTCTTTAAGAAAGCTAATGCCGGATAATTCTGTTGCCGTTCTTTTTGCCTCACCGGTAAGAAACCGTTCCAATGATGTGGATTACCAATATCACCAGGATCCCAATTTCTATTACTACACCGGCTACCCGCAATCAGATGCGCTTGTATTAATTTTCAAAGAGCCTCATATCATAAACGGAATAACTGCCAATGAATTTATTTTTGCCAACGACCGTAACTCTTCAAAAGAAACCTGGACGGGTAAAATTCCATCAAAGGAAGAAGTAACCAATACGTCAGGAATACAAAATGTTTTTATTAATAAAGATCTTGAAAATGTGGAAATTGATTTCGGCAAGCTTTCCAGGATTCTTGTAAAATACCCTGCAGACATTAATGAAAATACAAGAGAAAAGGGGAGTATAGGCTGGCTGGTTGCAAAATTCAAGGATAAGACAAAAAATGTTTCTGAAAACCTGGACCGTGCCACACTTGCAAAGATTAATGCTTCATTAAGAGAAATAAAAACCGGGGAAGAGTTAGCTCTGTTGCAAAAAGCAATCACCATAACCTGTTCAGGATTTAAGGAAGTTATAAAAGCTGCTGAACCCGGAATGACTGAATACCAATTGCAGGCAATCAATGAATATTATTGGAACAAAGCCGGCTCAGAATATCCCGGTTATCCTTCCATTGTAGGAGGCGGAGAAAATTCCTGTGTTCTTCATTATGAAACAAACCGGAAGAGGTTGTTGCCAGGTGATATAATTGTGATGGATATGGGTGCGGAATATCACGGCTACACTGCTGACGTAACCCGATCATTTCCGGTAAAAGGAAAATTTTCTCCTGAACAAAAATTAATTTATCAGCTGGTTTATGATGCCCAAAAAGCAGGGATTGAAGCCTGCAAACCCGGAAACAGTTTTAATGACCCGCACCGTGCTGCTTCGAAAGTGCTGCTTGAAGGACTGATAAAACTGGGCATCATAAAAAATGAGAACGAATTGGGAAAATATTTTATGCACGGAACATCCCATTATCTTGGTTTGGACGTTCATGATTTGGGCACTTATGGTGATTTAAAGCCCAACAGTGTTATCACTGTTGAACCGGGCATTTACATCAAGGAAGGATCAGATTGTGATAAAAAATGGTGGAATATAGGGGTAAGGATTGAAGATGATGTACTTATTACACATGACGGTCACATGGTATTGTCAGATTGTGTTCCTAAAACCATTGATGAAATTGAAAAGCTCATGGCCGAAAAAAGTCTTTTTAACCAGGTGAAATAGGTTTAAATTTGATTTAAAAATAACTTTGGAAATCCACAAATTTATATTACTTTTGCACCCTTCAAAATAATTTTCAAATGGCAAAAAAAGGAAACAGGGTACAGGTCATAATGGAATGCACCGAGCACAAAGCCAGCGGCAAACCAGGCACTTCGCGCTACATCACCACCAAAAATAAAAAGAATACAACTGACAGGCTGGAATTGAAAAAATTCAATCCCATCCTTAAGAAGATGACTTTACATAAGGAAATAAAATAAATCAATTTGAAAATTTGAAGATGGGTTAATTTGAAAATTAATTCAACTTCATTTTCAAATCTTCAAATTAAACTAATTTTCAAATAAGAAGAACATGGCAAAGAAAGTAGTTGCAACACTCAAAACAGGGAAAGGAAAAGAGTTTTCCAAAGTGATCAAAATGATAAAAAATCCTGACACAGGTTCGTATTCATTCCGGGAAGAAGTTGTGCATAACGATCACATCAAGGATTTCCT
>DATEMK010000343.1:0-14523 GCA_035275625.1 Bacteroidia bacterium | reverse complement strand
AAAAAAATAAATGATGCTACAAATCATATTTCAGGAAGAGTGTTTGAAGATACTGACGGAGATACAATTTATACAGCGATTGATAATCCTGTTTTGATGGATTCAATCTATCTGCAACCTTTCAACCTTTATCTGGTTTCTGATTCGTTGGGACTTTGGCAGGCAACAATTGATACTGGCATATTTGATTTGAATAATATTATTCCTTTAGGATATAGTCAAATAAAACCTGTACCGAATAATTATTCCTTAAATATCCCATTAACAAACCAAATAATTCCAGATTTAGATTTTGTTCTCGTTATCCAAACGGGAATTATGGAAAATCAAAGTGAAAGTAATTTTCAAATTTATCCAAATCCTTTCAGATGTAGTATTTTAATAAAAGGAACAAAGGAAAAAGGAGAAGTAGTTTTGTGTGATATGATGGGAAAAGAAATTCTAAGACAGAAATCATTTGATGGGGAAACAAAAGTGAAGACTGAAAATATTTCTAAAGGATTTTACTTGCTTCACTATTCTGATGAAAACTCGGGTGCAAAATTTAAAATGGTGAAACAGTAATCGAGAGTAGCACGAACGCATGACATCAGATTAAAAGAAATAAATTTTTTTGGGGCTTTGAGTGCAATATGAAAGTGTATTGCACCTGGCACAGGCTGGCTCAAACATGCACTGCATGTTTGCCCTCCCGAAAAAAATTTACTTCTCTTTGCACAGGCTGGCTCATCCCTCCTCAGGAGGGGTGCCCTTCCTTCTTCGTTAGCTGCAACTCTATGACCGCCTCTGCGAACTTCAACCTTTACGGCTTTGAACGAACCATTTTCGGGGCTTCTGCTTTCTGATCCCTTAAGTTAAAAAAAATATTTTCAAAAAAACTTGCGCAACCAAATAATTGCACATATATTTGCAACCAGATAATTGCACATAAATACAAAATGGAGGTAAGACGGGATGTTTTCCAGGCGATAGCTGACCCTACACGAAGGGCAATTTTGTTATTGATTGCAGCCCAGTCAATGACACCAAATGCCATTGCAGAAGAATTTCATACAAGCAGGCAAGCGGTTTCAAAGCATATTCAAATTCTTACAGAGTGTGAATTGGTGAAGCAGGAACAAAAGGGAAGAGAAATTTATTATCATATCAATCCCAAAAAAATGAAAGAGATTGATAAATGGATTGAGCAATTCAAAAATATTTTGGAAACTCAGTTCAATCAATTAGACAAAGTATTATTAACCATGTCAGCCGACAGGCAGGCAATTAAAAAAAATAAAAAATGAGCATGACATTATTCTTCGACTTCACTGTCGACAAAACGAAAAACACCATCAACATCAAACGTGAATTCGCAGCCGACCGTCCCACCGTTTGGGATTGTTACACCAAATCCGAAATCCTCGATCAGTGGTGGATGCCGCATCCATGGAAATCAAGAACAAAAAGCATGGATTTCCGTGAAGGTGGTAAATGGCACTACGCTGCGGTTGGACCGAATGGTGAAGAACACTGGTCGATTACCACCTATGTGAAAATTGAACCACAAAAAATGTTTCTTGCCAATGATGCCTTTGGTGATGCCAATGGAAATATCAATCCTGCAATGCCGCAATCAAAATGGACAATGAATTTCAGCGACATGGCCCGCCCGTCCGCCCGTGCCGGTACGGACAGGGATGACCCGGTCGGACGGGGCAAGAACACACTTGTGCATGGAATTATGCAGTTCCCTGACCTGGCTCAGTTGGAGCAAACCATCGCTATGGGCTTCAAAGAAGGTCTTATTATGGCTATGGAAAACCTGGATGCGATGTTAGCAAAACGGTAAAACCCATTAATCAATTGGACAAAGTATTATCAACAATTAAAAAACAAAAAAAATGAAAAACAATTTGCTATTTGATTTTACCGTTGACAAAGCAACGAAAACGGTTTTTGTAACAAAAGAATTTGATGCAGAGCTTTCACTTGTGTGGGATGCTTTTACCAAACAGGAAATTTTGGACCAATGGTGGGCGCCTAAACCCTATTTATCAAAAACAAAATATATGGATTTTAAAGTTGGCGGGCGAAGATTTTATGCAATGGTGAGTCCTGAAGGACAAGAGAATTGGCAGATCCAGAAATATACTTCCATTAGCCCCAAAACCAATTTCAAATACTTTAGTGCTTTTGCAGACAAAGATGAAAATCCATCATTGCCGGGTTCTGATTGGGATCTCAACTTTAGTGAACAAAACGCCCGCCCGGACGGGCCGGTCGGACGGGGAATAACAAAAGTGAGTATCTCTATTAAAAATGATTCGCTTGAGCGTATGGAAAAGATGATCGAAATGGGCTTCAAAGAAGGATTTACAATGACATTGAACTACCTTGGAGATCTTTTGACATCCCGATAGTCCGCCAAAATTCAAAGCAATGGCTAAAATTTTAACACAATAAATTAAAAGTAAAATAAAAATGGCAAAACAAGTATTTATCAATTTAGCAGTAAAAGACCTTCAAAAATCAATGGGCTTTTACACTGCATTAGGATTTACGAACAATCCTCAATTTTCAGACGACACCGGAAAATGTATGGTTTGGAGTGAAAACATTTTTGTAATGATAATGACACACCAAAAGTTTACAACTTTTGCAACAAAACCATTAGCAGACACAAAATCAAATTTAGCAGCACTTTTTTCTTTATCTATGGATAGCATTGATGAAGTGAATAAGCTAATGACTAATGGACTAAATGCAGGTGGAACAGAGCCAAATGAAATGAGAGATTATGGTTTTATGCAACAACGAACGATAGAAGATTTTGACGGACATACCTGGGAAGTTTTCTTTATGGACATTACTAAATTTCCGACTGAACAGCCAACCTGATTAAGCAACCCATAATTTTACAGGTATATGAACGTAAAAGAACAAATCAAAAAGTATATTGCCAGCCAACCTGAACCAAAACGTAGTGACATGCAAGAGTTGCACCGCATCATTCTGCAAGTAATGCCGGCATGTAAATTATGGTTCTTAGATGGCAAAGACGATAAAGGTAAAATTGTTTCTAATCCTAATATAGGATATGGATCTCACACCATAAAATATGCTGATTCCCGCCCGGACGGCCGGGGCGGACGGGGGAAAACCAGGGAGTTTTATCAAATTGGTTTGAGCGCAAACACAACCGGAATCTCTGTTTATATCATGGGTATTGAAGATAAAAAATATTTAGCCCAGGCGTATGGAAAAAAACTCGGCAAGGCAAGCGTGACCGGGTATTGCATTAAGTTTAAAACGCTGAAAGATATAAACATTGATATACTTGAAGCGGCAATACGATATGGGGTTGAGGCTACGTCCCGATAGCTATCGGGAGAAAAAAGCTGAGCTGATGAAATAATTAAAAAATGGAATTCAACCCAAACAACCATGTTATTCAACTCTGTCTGGGAGGTATGGCCATGGAAGAAAACGGCAAACCTGACCAAGCAGGCAAACTATTTCTTCAAGCGTGGAACGAAGCGACAAACGACTTTGAAAAATTTACTGCTGCTTATTATGTGGCGCGAAATCAGAAAAACGTTACCGACAAATTATTATGGCTCGAAACAGCTTTGCAGTTTGCATTAAAAATAAGTAACATCTCTGTTATGGGAGCTTTTCCTTCTCTGTATTTAAACATTGCCAAATGCTATGAAGAATTAAACGACCCTGACAATGCAAAAAAGAATTATGAATTAGCAATTTCGTTCAAAGACAAAGTGTATGATAACGGTCCCTTTTATCACGGCACGAAAGCAGATTTGCACGTTGGCGATTTGCTGACAAGTGGGAACAGGTCTAATTACAAATCAGAAATTATAATGAATCACATTTATTTCACAGTCTTAGTTAATGGGGCGGGACTTGCTGCGGCATTAGCTAAAGGTGATGGACGCGAACGTGTTTATATAGTTGAACCGGCAGGGAACTTTGAAAATGACCCGAACGTTACGGACAAAAAATTTCCTGGTAATCCGACACGCTCGTATCGCACCCAGGCACCATTGAAAATTGTTGGTGAAGTAACAGATTGGGTGAGACAAACCCCTGAAGAAATCCAAAAATGGCGCGAAAAGCTGGCGAATAACAAAGGAGATATTATTAATTAATTTCCTGGATGCCTATACCCTGCCCGGCTATTGGAAGTAATTCAAGACATAAAACAACGAACCGCTAACATAAAGATTGAAAGAAAATACATGAACACCGATTAAAAAATACATAAAGATGTGAATAAAAATGAATGCTTCTAAGCCCTTCTTTTCTTTATTTCGCTCATTGCCTATGCTGGATCAAATGTGTACTGCACATTTGCCCTCTTCTTCGTTATGCGTCATTGTAATATAACAGCGAAAAGAGTAATGCCTATAACTTTTAATATATGATGATATGAAAAAAATAACTTTCTTACTTTGGGTAACTTCATTTTTGATGATGTTTACCGCTTTCGGACAGCCCAGTCCGTACCGAACGGTATATTCGGGCGGAGAACTCCCCCGTTCAGCGTCATTTGGAGCTTTGGTAAACGACCTGAATGACAGTACAACAAAATTACTGCAACTTCCTTCTTCAAAAGGAACTTTGCTTAAACAAGTGGTTAGCGGTTCTTCTGCCGACCAGGCAGGACTGATTAATAATGATGTCCTCATTTCTTTTGACGGAAAAGCCATTGATAATACAAATCATTTTTTAAGTATCCTCAAAAAATATCATGGCGGAGATAAGGTTAAAGTCAGTTATTACCGGCAGGCTAAATTAAAGACAGCAACAATAACCCTGCAACCAAAAGCAAAGGAAACAAGTAGGGATTATGATATTGTTTATTCTTCCGTCCACTCAGAAAATAATCATTTGCGCACAATTATCACCAGACCAAAAGGAGAAGGAATTTATCCTGCAGTCTTAATAGTGGGTGGGGTGGGCTGCTACAGTATAGACAATATTTCAAATCCGGATCTCCTTTCATTCAGGTTGTGGGTTGATTCTTTAACTGCAAACGGATTTGTAACCATTCGCATAGAAAAAACCGGCATGGGCGACAGTAAAGGAATACCATGTACTGAATGTGATTTTATTACTGAGAAGCAGGGATATTCAGACGGCCTGAAACAATTAAAATCATTACCCTACGTAGATAAAAAAAATGTCTTTATTGCAGGATTCAGCATCGGAGGGGTTATCGCTCCGCTCATTGCGCAACAGGAAAAAGTAAAAGGGATTATTGTATATGGAACTGTCGGCAGAAATTGGTTAGAGTATGAATTGGAAAATACGCACCGGCAAAGGTTGCTTGATGATTATCCTGCCGATTCTCTTGACATTTGGATGCGCACAGAATACAAGCGGCTATATGGATTATTTGTGGAGAAAAAAACTCCGGAGCAAATCATAAATGAACATCCTGAAACAGCCGTTAATTTTTTTGAATATCCTATGAGCGTCAACTATTTTCAGCAGGTAGCTGACGTAAATATAAGGCAAATGTGGATGAATACGGATGCCTGGGTTTTAGCAATGCACGGAACTTCCGATTTTGTTTCTTCAGCCGGTGAACACGAACTGATTGTCCAAACTGTAAACCGTTATTACCCTGACAAGGCAACGCATACTGAAATTAAAAATGCCGACCATTGGCAGCTTTATACGGAAAGTGAAAAGATAAGTGAATCACATAATCAAACGGAATTAAACCCATTAGCAGTGACAACTGCTTTAAGGTGGATACTAAAGGTGGTGAAAGCTTAGATTAATACAACGGACGCATAACATCAGGATTGATAGAAATGCTTAGCATTCACAGCTTGTCCCGATATATCGGGAAACGCCATTAAAAATAAAATAAAAAGGAGTGAGTAATCAAGCGAAGCGTATCTTAGCCTGCTCCCGCCAAAGCGGGGAATGCCTTAAATTAAAAAATAAAAAAGAAGTGAGTAAATAAATTTTTTGGGGCTTTGTTTAACCCCAAAAAAAATTTACTTCTCTTTGCACAGGCTGGCTTCCGCCCAGGCGGACCCCTCCCTTCTTCGTTATCCGTAATTTTACACCATGAATAAACTGTATTGCTTAATAATAATCTTTTTCACTTGCAGGATTTGTGAGGGACAAAATCTTGTGCCTAATGGGGACTTTGAACAATATTCTTCTTTGCCGACAAATGTGGCTCAATATGCAAATTCCATAGGATGGTCAAATTGTAATGGTTCAGGAAGTCCTGATTATTTTCATATAAATGGATCGGGATATGTGCAGCTTCCTAATTCTTATTTCGCAACAGTTTATCCTCATGGCGGCAGCGCTGTCATGGGCTTTATAATCTGGCACTATTCCGGCAATTTCAGAGAATATATATCCCATGCTCTTTCAGCGCCACTGACCATCGGCCAATTCTACAACGTATCATTCTATATCACAAACGGAGTTTCCAACGGTAACTACGGAGGCTTTGGAGTGGACCAGATGAGTGTTGCATTTACGGTAAACCCGTTAACTCAATTAGCAAGCGGTGTAATTTATAATGCCGTTCCAAAATATGTAACAGGTTCCATTTTATACGATACAGCCTGGCAGCATATCTCCTTTTCATTTGTTGCTGATTCAGCTTACAGCTATATTACTTTTGGCAGCTTTGTGGATGATTCATCAACTGCAATTCAGCAATTTGAACAGACAGGTTTTGATGCAGCATATTATTTTATTGATGATATTTCAGTTGCTAACACTACAGGAATAATTGAAAACAATGAAAATTTTAATCTCACAGTTTATCCTAATCCATTTTCAAATGTTTTAAGCATTGCTTTGGATAATAATGACGTTTCAGAATTCATTTTGTATGATATTGCTTCGAGAAAGGTATTGCAAAGGAAATTTATAAATGCTGTTTCTTTAAATACAGGGCAACTTGCAAAAGGTATTTATCTTTACGAAGTGAGAAACAAAAACGGAGTGATTAAGAAAGGGAAGGTTGTGAAACCTGCCTGCCGGTAGGCAGGGATTGAAGAGGCACAGTTTCATAGCGAGAGTAAAACTACGGATAACAGCAAGATCAAAAGAAATCAACATAACATGAAACGACTGTGTATTGCATTCATCCTGTTTGCCCTGATACCCACGGCAGTTTACGCACAGGAAAAAGGAGCGGACAAAAAAGTAAGTCAGCGTAAACAGGCAAGGATTTTAATGAAAGAGCAAATTAAACAATTAAAAGCAGGAGTTCTGTTAGTACGATTACAGACAAAAGAAAATGCAGTATCTTCTCTAAAGGAAATCAGGAAATATAAATTGGCGGATAGAATAATGAAGCGGCAGCTGCGCTACAATAAAGAAATTATATCCGCCTTTAAAAATAATTTTACATTTTGTCCTGCTTATTTCTTTTTCAGCAACTATTCTGACAGTATTTTATCAGGTCAGACAAATGGAATTGTTTTTCTTAATGATAATTTGGAACCTGATACCACAATCAAATTGAACAATGAAAAATTTTTAACAGCAGAATTTGGAATCATTGAGCAGGAAACAACAAAACATTTTTCAAATTATTATTATTTTCCCGGAGAGAACGGGCCTCAGCAGAAGAGTGCGTATTATAACAAATCGAATATGAGATTCGGGGCGCTGAAAATAATGAGTGGCCAGTTAGAACAATTAAAAAGACCGTTCCCTTACTACGTAAGGACATTTGATTTCCTTCCTTTCAAAAGGAAACCTTCCAAAACAGTAATGAGGATGAATAAACTGCTGGCGGGCTACTATGGAAAAAATAATGGCTGATAACTTCTTTTGGCCAGCTGTGAAAAGTGGTGATGGAGAGAATGAAATTAATTATTAAAAAACTACTAGTGAAGCCTGGCTGCATCGCCTTCGCTGAAACTTCAGCGGAGCAAGGCCGGCAGGCAGGGAGTAAATAGAAATAATTTGCTGCGCAATAAAGTTTTTTTAAATGCTCCCCGGCATTTACTTAATATTGCAAAAAATTAAAAATGATTTCTTTCGAAAAATTTGAGCTCAGGAACGGGTTAAAAGTGATCGTGAATGAAGACCCCAGCACCCCGCTTGCGGCCATGAATATTCTTTACAAGGTGGGCGCGCGCGATGAGGATGAAAATAAAACCGGCTTTGCGCATTTGTTTGAGCACCTGATGTTCGGAGGTTCGGTAAATATTCCGAATTATGATGAACCGCTGCAAAGGGCAGGAGGGGAGAACAATGCGTTTACCAATAATGATTTTACGAATTATTACCTTACCCTTTCGGCAGAAAACTTAGAAACCGCTTTCTGGCTGGAAAGTGACCGGATGCTGAGCCTTGCTTTCTCGGAAAAAAGTCTTGATGTGCAGCGAAATGTGGTGATTGAGGAATTCAAGCAGCGTTACCTGAACCAGCCGTATGGCGATGTGTGGCTGCTGCTGCGCCCGCTGGCGTATAAGGTGCATCCGTATAAATGGGCTACGATAGGAAAAGATATTTCGCATATTGAAAATGCTGCCATTGATGATGTGAAAAGTTTTTTTTCAAATTATTACCGTCCTGAAAATGCCATACTAACGCTTTCTGGAAATGTGACAGTTAAACAGGCAAGGGAACTTGCGGAAAAGTGGTTTGAGCCGATAACGCCAGGGACACCTAAAGGAAAAAACGGTAATTATGCAATGGAACCGGTTCAGAAAGAAAAAAGAATTTTGAAAGTTGAAAAGAACGTTCCGGCAAGCAGGATTTATAAAACATATCATTGCTGTTCAAGGATGGATAAGGAATTTTACGCAACTGATTTATTGTCCGATGTTTTATCTAAAGGAAAATCATCGCGGCTTTACCAGTCACTGGTTAAAGAGCAAAAATTATTTACAGAAATGAATGCCTACCTGATGGGTGATCTCGATAAAAGCCTTTTTGTATTTGAGGGAAGGCTTGTAAATGGTGTTGAAATGGAACAGGCAGAAAAAGCAATTGATACTGAGATTGCAAAAATTAAGAATGAAAAAGCAGGTGAAAAGGAATTGAAAAAATCAAAACAGCAATTAGAATCAGGCATTGTTTTCTCAGAAATAAATATTGCCAACCGGGCGCTCAATCTTGCTTATTTTGAAATGCTGGGCAATGCATCGGACATTAATTCACAAGTTGATTTTTATAATGCTGTTACCGGTGCAGAGGTACAGCAGGTTGCGAATGATATTTTGAGAGAGGAAAATTGCTCGGTGCTTTATTACCAGGCAGGAAAATGAATGGGTAATTAACATTTATTTTTTAGTTACATCACAGATAAAAATGACAAATATGTATGATAGAAATATAGCTCCGGCTTTGATAAAACCTGATGAAATAAAAATCCGGGAGCCGGAAAAAATTGTTTTGGAAAATGGCATTCCCATTTATGTAATTAATGCAGGAGAGCAGGATGTTATTAAGATTGAAATTATTTTTAAAGCGGGGGCTTCGGAACATAAAAACTTTTTGATTGCCGGTGCAACCAATGAACTGCTGGACGAGGGAACCAAACATCATTCAGCAGTGGAGATTGCAGAGGAGTTTGAATTTTACGGTGCATTTCTTCACGCTGAATCTACTGCTGACTGGGCTTCGGTGAGTTTAATCACGCTGAATAAATTCCTCGAAAAGGTTTTTCCTTTGTACCATGAAATTATTTCAGAACCCGTGTTTCCGGAGCAGGAAATAGAAACGTTTAAGATTCAAAACAAGCAGCGGTTGCAGGTCAACAATAACAAAGTGGATTATGTGGCGCGCAAAACTTTTAATCAAAAACTTTTCGGACAGCTTTCACCTTATGGATTTTACCAGGCTGTTGAGGATTATGATAAGATTGATAAAAATACGCTGCTGAATTTTCATCATGCAAATTACCTGAATGGAATCTTTGCAATTGTGGTTTCCGGCAAAGTGAGGGAGAGCGCTCTAAAACTTATCAGCAATTTTTTTGGAAAGACACCTTTGATAAAAAACACCATTTCAACTCCGGGTTTTCAGAATGGTAGCATGGGAGGAAAATATTTTATGGAGAAACAAGGTGCCGTGCAATCCGGTTTGAGAATTGGCCGTGTGCTTTTCAATAAAGCACATCCCGATTATAAAGGGATGAGTATTTTAAACACCATTCTCGGAGGATATTTTGGTTCCAGGCTCATGTCGAACATCCGCGAAGACAAAGGGTATACTTATGGAATAGGATCGGCTTTGGTATCACTTCAAAACACCGGGTATTTTTTTATTGCCACAGAAGTGGGAGTGGAGGTGCGCGATGCTGCGTTAAAAGAAATTTATTTTGAAATTAAAAAATTAAGAGGTGAACTTATTCCTGCTGCAGAACTGGAACTTGTCAGAAATTATCTTATCGGTGCATTTCAAAGAAGCATTGACGGGCCTTTTGCCCTTGCCGACCGGTTGAAAAGTATTTTGACTTTTAACCTGGGATATGAATATTTTTACGAATACATTCATTCGGTTCATACAATTTCCTCTGAAAAAATACAAAATCTTGCACAAAAATATTTGAGCACCGAATTGTTAACCGAGGTCAAAATCGGTTGAAAACTTTTTTTTCTTACGATGCGACTTTTCATTGTGAACAAGCGTCTTTTGGAGATAATGAATCATTTTTTTGGACAATTCGTATAATTTGTTAAAAAGTATTTCAAAAAAATTCTTTTTGTCAATAATCTTTCATAAATTTGTTCGCTTAAGTTCACTCAAAAAACTCTAAACCATTCAGCAGTGAAAAAATTACTCTACACCATCACTTTACTTTTAATTTCCACCCGCCTGTTTGCCTCGCACGGCATGGGAGGAGAAATCACCTGGACATGCACCGGTACATCTTATGTTTTGAAATTAAAGTTTTACAGAGATTGTAACGGTATTCTTCCAAGTACTCCTACTTTGGCGACAAATCATCCGAGTTTTTCTGGGACTGGTATTGCATTGAATCTTGTTTCAGTAACTGACATTAGTCCGGATGGGAGTTCCGGCACTGGCAATAAGAATTGCGATTCATGTCTTAGTGGAAATGGTGGAAATCCTATTCCTGGCCTTGTATCTGAGTTTGTATATCAATCTGCACCCACAGTTTTAGGTGGTACCCCACCGGCAGGAGGCTGGGCATTTTGGTGGGGCGAATGTTGCAGAAGCAATGCATTAACAAACATTGCCGGTGCCGGAGGCATCGGATTCGGATTAAGGGCGAAAATGTATCCTTATCCGGGTTTTATAGCCGGTCAGTGCCATGACAATTCACCTTATTTTGCAGAAAAGCCCAGCACCATTATTTGCACCGGATATCTTTATACTTACAATCACAATGCTGTGGATGCTGAATTGGATTCCATAGTTTATTCATGGGATTCCCCTATTGATGATGGGCCCTATCCCTGGACTCCCGCCATTCCTTTTGCCCCGGGATACAGCGTGAACAGTCAATTACCCGGTACACCAACATTAAACGCACAAAGCGGAGAGCTGACCTATAATTCCGCCACAGGTGGATACTTTGCAACCGTGATAAAAGCGACTGCTTATAAATGCAATGTGATTGCCGCTGAAATATGGCGGGAAATAAATGTAGTTTTAATGAGCGGATGTTATATTCCAATGGCAGGCAATCCTAAAAATTTTCCCCCGACTGTTCCATTTCCTATCAATCTTCCGTCACTTACTCCCTGGACCAGTAACTCAGACACCGTTATTGCAGGAGATACTGTCAGGTTCAGATTGAATGCCACTGACTTTGATGTTCATCCGCCTAATTCATCACAGATCATAACATTCACTGCATCAGGAAATGAATTCGGAGCGGGTTATACCAGCCAGACTACAGGTTGTGTCCTTCCTCCCTGTGCAACAATGTCACCTCCTCCTCCCGCTTCCTTTCCCGCTTTTTTACAAGAGGTATTTTACTGGAGAACCACCTGCGGGCATGTAAAAGGGCTTGATACGAATTGTACCCGGATATCAAATACGTACAATTTTGTAATTAAAGCAAGCGATGATTTCTGCCCTGCAAACGGTATCAGTATTTCAACGATTCGGGTGACAGTTATGAGGCCACCGAAACTTTTACCACCGAAAATTAAATGCGCTTCTGTATTAAATAAATTTGGAGATGTTGAATTAAGCTGGGCTCCCCCGACACCGAGAGACACTCACGCAACGTTTGCCAGTTATGAAATTTGGGCGTCATTAAATGCCGGAGGTCCGTATTTTTTAATGGACAGCGTATATGGAAGCTTAAACCAGTATTACACGACTACCAAAATACTTCCAAATGCCCGTCAGACAGCGATATTAGGTACTCATGCCCAGAATAGTTCGCTTTATATTAAAATGTTCACAAGATGCGGGTGCGACAGCGACAGTATTTCTATTGAATCTAATATTGTTCGTACAATGAAACCCATTGCCACCCAGGGCGCAGGAGGTGTTGTTGATTTGGTATGGAATCCCGTGCATAACCCATTGCTTGCAACTTCAAGTACCAAATATTGGATTTATAAGGAATTTCCTATTGGCACATGGACCCTGATTGATTCTACGTTACACCCTGATTTTACATACACAGATCCGACAACAAATACAATTTGTGATGATACTGTGACTTACAGAATATTGACAAGAGATGACAGCCTGAATTGTACCTCATGGTCGGCTTATGCGGGAATACATGTTATTAATCCGGCTCCTGTCTGTGCAATCATTCCCAATAATCCCGCGTTTTGCACAGGTCAGAATGTTACATTAACCGCCATCCCGAATAATGCAACATCGTATTCATGGAGCACCGGGGCAACCACTCAAACCATTACAGTTTCCGCGGCTCAGACCTATACAGTCACGCTTACATTTATGCCGGGAGGCTGCACGTCCTCTACCTCAACAATTGTGACTGTAAATGCTATTCCAACGGCTAACATTAGCGGAACGGCAAGTATTTGCGCAGGACAAAATACGAATCTGACTTTTACATTTACCGGAACCGGCCCATGGACTTATTATTACAATGGTCCAGCAGGAATGGTGAGCGGCACGACTGCCAGTAATCCTTTACTTATTCCCGTAAGTCCTGCCACAACATTCAATTATACTTTGGACAGTGTGAAAAATTCAACCTGCACCGGAACTATTTCAGGCAATGCAAATATTACAGTTAACACTATTCCTGCAGCGACAATAAGCGGAACCACTGCAATATGTGCGGGTCAAAATGCAAACCTGACAATTAATTTTGCAAATGCTCCGGGACCGTATTCATTCACCTATAACCCGGGTGGAATCGTGGTAAATAATGCTGCCAATCCAACTGTTATACCTGTTTCGCCTGCTGCGACAACAAATTACACGCTTGTTTCTGTAAGTAATGCAAATTGCCCGGGAACTGTCAGCGGAAATGCTGCAATTACAGTTAATACATTGCCCACTGCTTCAATAACAGGGACTACAGCGATATGCACTGGGCAGAATGCAAATTTAACCGTGACATTTGCGAATGCTCCGGGACCATATTCTTTTACTTATAATCCCGGTGGAATTGTTGTAAATGGCGCTTCTAACCCGACAATTATTCCAGTATCGCCCGTTTCTACAACAAACTATACTCTTGTTGCCGTAAGCAATGCTAACTGCACCGGCTCAATTACCGGGGTTCCGGCAATAATAACCGTTAATCCGCTTCCGACTGCAGCGATTTCAGGTAACCCAACAATTTGCTCCGGGCAACAGGCTAACTTTACAGTGAATTTCGGAGGTGCGCCAGGACCTTATAGTTTTACTTATAATCCAGGAAATGTAACTGTAACTAATGCAACAAATCCGGCTGTCGTTTCCGTTACCCCAGGCACCACCACAAATTATACTTTAGTGAGCGTAAGCAATGCAAATTGCGCTGGTACAGTAAGTGGTCAGGCAACAGTAAATGTAAATGTTTTACCCACCGCTCAAATTTCAGGCACACAGACTATTTGTGCGGGACAACCGGCCAACCTGAATTTTAATTTTACCGGGACAGGACCCTGGCAATACACTTACCTGGCAAATGGTAATCCGGTAGGGCCTTTAATTGCTAATACAAGCCCGGCAGTAATTGCCGTTATTCCTGCAGTAACAACAACCTATACACTGGCGCCCACAGTAAGTGATGCAAATTGTACAGGAAATACTGCAGGCAGTGCTACCGTTTCGGTTACTGCATTGCCAACTGCGCAAATTTCCGGTACTGCAACTGTATGTGCCGGCACTCCAACAAATCTTACAATCAATTTTACCGGTTCAGCTCCATTTGTATATAGTTACATGGCCGGAGCAACGCTGATGGGGCCATTTAACACCAGCAGTAGTAGTGTAACAATTCCTGTTACCCCGGCAACAACTACAGTGTATACGTTGACACCCACTGTTACAGGAGCAGGATGTACGGGAAATACTGCAGGCTCCGCCACAGTTACTGTAAATCAGCTGCCCAGCGCATCTATAACAGGC
>DATEMK010000342.1:0-14999 GCA_035275625.1 Bacteroidia bacterium | reverse complement strand
CTTCCAAAACCTTGAGTTGAGAAACGGAATCTGGTATTCAAAAAATATATCAGGCATTTCTTTTCCGGAAGACGGGTATGACAGGTTGTATAGTATAGAAGAAAACAGTTTCTGGTACAGCCACCGCAATAACTGCATCATTGAAACTGTAAAGCATTTTTCTCCCCGGTCCGTTATTTATGATGTTGGAGGAGGAAACGGTTATGTTGCATCAGGGCTGGAAAAGGCGGGATTAAAAACCGTGCTGATTGAGCCCGGACAAACAGGAGTGCTGAACGCAAAAAAAAGAGGCTTGACAAATATTGTATGTTCAACCCTTGAAGACATAAATCTCAAAGAAGGAACATTGGATGCCATTGGAATCTTCGATGTTTTAGAACACATTAAAGAAGACGGCAGTTTTATTAACTTGCTGAACAAATATCTTAAACCGGGAGGCATGCTTTACATTACTGTTCCGGCATTTAAGTTTCTTTGGTCAAAAGAAGATGAGGCGGCAGGCCATTACCGGAGGTACACATTAAAATTGCTTGAAAATATTTTAAAAAAAAATGGGTTTGAAACAATGTATTCAACATATATTTTTTCAATTTTACCGGTTCCTGTTTTTTTCTTCAGAACAATTACAAGCTTGTTTGGAATCAGCAAAAATCCGAATGATTTAAAAAACCAGCAACATGCGCATGAAGCGAAAAAAGGACTGACAAATAATTTTCTTGAAAAGATCTGGAAATGGGAATTGAGCAAAATAAGAAACACAAAAAAAATTAGTATAGGTGGAAGCTGCCTTTTAGCTGCACGGAAAAATTCAGTTGCAAATTAATAGACATTAAAAAGCATACCATGGCGGACGGCATCAATACTCCTTTAATTTCTGTAGTAAGCCCGGTGTATCTCGCTGAAAAAATCGTAGATGAATTAGTCAGCAGAATTGACCGCGAGGTTTCAAAAATATCCGGGAATTATGAAATCATTTTGGTAGAAGATGGCAGCCCGGATAAATCATGGGAAAAAATAGAAGAAAATTGTTTGAAAAATAAAAATGTGGTGGGAATAAAGCTCAGCCGGAATTTCGGTCAGCATTATGCAATTACTGCAGGTCTTGCCCAATCCAGGGGAGATTATGTTGTGCTGATGGATTGCGATTTACAGGACCCTCCTGAAGAGATAATAAACCTGTACAATAAGGCTAAGGATGGATTTGATATTGTTTTGGGAAAAAGAAGCGAAAGAAAGGATACTTTTTTTAAAAAGCTTTTTGGAAAATTTTTTTATTTCCTGCTCGGTTATCTTACTGAAACAAAAATTGACAATACGATCGGTGCATTCAGAATAATGTCACGCGCAGTAGTAAATAGTTTTTGTTCTATGAAAGAATACAACCGTTTTTTCGGAGGAATGATCGGATGGCTGGGCTTTAAAACGGCTTCTGTAAATGTTCAGCATGCTCCGCGGGCTTCCGGAAAAACATCTTATAATTTTAATAAGCTGATCAATCTTGCATTGAATGCCGCAGTTTCTTTTTCAGACAAACCTTTGCGTCTTGCAATCAAACTTGGCTTTGGATTAACTGTTCTTTCGGGCCTTTATATTTTTTATATAGTTATGATTAATATTATTTTTGGAACATCGGCAGTGGGCTGGACAAGTCTCATAGCTTCTGTATTTTTTTCCACAGGGTTAGTTATAACACTCCTTGGAGTAATAGGTTTGTACATCGGAAAAATTTTTGAGGAGGTAAAAAGAAGGCCATTATATGTCATTGAAAAAATTGTAAAAAAAGGGTAAATTAATTTATGGGAAAATATTCACTCATAGCAGAACAGTCGGAGCAGGCAATGTCCATCAGGTATAATACTATGGTGTATGAATTAAAGCGGCAGGGAAAAAAAGTTTTAGTCATGAGCCTGGGTGAAGCGTATTTTGACATCCCGCTTTTCCCCATGAATGATCTTCCTTTTCCTGATGTTTATCATTATTCTCACTCTATGGGCTTGCCTGAACTGCGGGAAAAACTTTCAAAATATTTTTCTGAAAAATATGATATTCCTTTTGACTATGAAAAAGAAATTATAGTAACTGCCGGATCTAAGATCGGGGTCTATATGGCGTTGATGGCAATCCTTAACCCCGGTGATGAAGTAATTGTGCAGGAACCCTGCTGGGTGAGCTATCCTGAACAAATCAAGCTATGCTATGGAGTTCCGGTCCAGGTTCCTTCTGATAAATCAATTTATGAAATTGAAAATTATATTACCGTTAAAACAAAAGCAATTATCATAAGCAATCCGCATAATCCCACCGGTAATGTTTATACGGAAAAGGAACTTCAATATTTACTTGCGCTTGCCGAAAAACACAACATCTGGATTTTAAGCGATGAAGCATATAGTGATTTTGTGAATGATAATTCATTTATCTCACCGGGCAAGATTGACCGTGAGAAAAAACATACCATTATTTTTAATTCCATTTCAAAAAATTATGGCATCTCCGGATGGAGACTGGGTTATATTATTTCAAACGAGAAACTGATTTACCAGGTTCTTAAAATCAACCAGCACCTCATGACATGCCCGGCAACTATTCTTGAATATTATGTAACTAAATATTTTGATAAAATTCTTGAAATTACACTTCCGCAAATTAATGACCTGATAAGCAAAAGACACCGGTTAGCAAAGTATATGGAGGAAGCAGGATTAAAACGAATGCCCGGGAATGCAACATTTTATTTTTTTGTTTCCATAGATCCTTCCAAACTTTCATCTGAAGAATTTTGTACAAGGTTATTGAAAGAAGAATACATCTGCGTGGTGCCGGGAATCGGTTATGGAAAAACATGCGACCGTTTTATCCGTGTTTCAATAGGGACAGCAACATACGATGAAAATATTTACGGATTAAATAAAATTAAAGAGCTGATAGAAAAAACTTCTTAACCGTTTATGGAATGTTATAACTGTAGAAATAATGATTTGAAGCGTGAGTATTCGTTTCATGAGTTTCAGTTATATACATGCAGGCAATGCAATTTGAGTAAAATTTATCCGTCACCTTCACAGGATGTCCTTTCAAAATATTATAGCGGAACGGAAAATAATATTGCTAAAGGAAATACTGAAAATGAAATCTTAGCTTTCAAATCAAATCCGCTCCAGGTAATTAAAATACTTTTTAAAACAAGGTTTGCTCCGTTGACAGGTATAAAGGAAGTAGATGAGGTGTTTAAAAATAAGAATGAAAGTGTAATAATGGATGTCGGGTGTGGCGGAGGAGTTTTCTTAGCATCTCTTTCATATTTGGATCATAAGAATCTTTATGGAATTGAATACAACAAAGAATCTGTGGAACTAATAAAGAAACATTTTAAGTATAACATTACCCGGAGTGAAATCAAAGTTCAGGAACATTATCCGAAAGCAGATATTGTAACCTGCTTTGATGTCATTGAACATTTGACAGAGCCTGCCGGTGCAGCAAAAGAATTGAACAGAATGCTGAAAGACGGAAGGTATCTTCACATCCGTGTTCCGAATTATGGCAGCCTGGTGTCACGAATTTTGAGGTCAAAATGGCTATGGACTATTCCTCCGTTTCATTTGAATTATTTTACAAAGCAATCCCTGGAAAATATATTCAGCATGAATGGATTTGAAGTACTAAAACTTTATACGTCTTCATCCGGTTACCGCCTCGCATTTATCACGCTCCAGGTTAAAAAAATATTCCGCAATGATGTAAACATTGCAACTCCGCATTCCCGGAGTTTTTCAGATTTCGAATTTTTTTTAATCAATATTGCAGAAGTGATATTTAAAATTATTTATTCTCCGGTCATCCTGTTTCAAAAAATTTTTGACATGGATGATTGTATAACACTGGTTGCAAAAAAAACTAAAGCTGTGTAATGAAAAAAAATGCTTTAGTAATTGGTGCCGGGGTCTGGCAGATGCCAATGATCAATTTTTTGAAAAATAAAGGATTTAAAGTATTCGTGGTTGATCCGTACATTTTTTCTCCGGGAGTAAAAATTGCAGATGGACATTTACAAAGCGATGTAAGATATGCCGATGAAGTCATCCCGATGATTGGTGATAAACCATTTGAAATAATTACGTCTGACCAATCTGATATTGCGGTTAAAACTGTTGCAAAACTAACGGAGCATTATCATTTACAGGGAAATAAGCTGGAGGCGGTTATGAAATTCTCCAACAAATTTTTTATGCGTCAATTGGCTCAAAAGCTTAAACTGCCAATTCCTGTATTTGCTAAAATTGAAAGTGTTCAGCACTTGCATGATTTTGCAAAAAAAAATGGGTTCCCTTTTATTATGAAACCTGCCGATTCTCAATCCAGCCGGGGGGTATTTAAAATTGATTCAACTAATTTTCATGACATAAAAAACCTGTTTTCGGAAAGCATGAAATTTTCTAATTGCGGCTACATCTTAGCAGAAGAATTTGTTTCAGGAACAGAATTAACTGTTGAAGGTTTTGCTTCAGGCTACAAACATCGCACACTCGCCATTTCATCCAAAAAACATTTCAGGACCGCGATTGCGTCCTCGCTTGAATATCCCGCACAGGAAATTCCCGGTAAAATTCTTGAAGAAGTAGAAAAGGCAAACGATTATTTTGTAGAGAACAGCGGGCTTAAATTCGGAATTACACATGCTGAATATATGGTGCAGCCGCAAACAGGAAAAATATATTTGATTGAAATTGCCTGCCGCGGTGGGGGGTCGTTAATTTCATCTGATATAATAAATTGGGTTTCGGGTGTTGACGTGTATGAATATTTTTTTGAAAACCTTTCAGGCGGTGTAACGGATGTAAAAAATTTGAACGTGCTTAAAAGAAATGCTGTTTTGCATTTCTTTGAATTTGGAACGGGAAAAGTAAAAGCTATTAGCGGAATAAAAGAAGCAGAAAAAATTCCCGGTGTACACTTTCTGAAATTATTTATCAGTGAAGGGGACGAAATAGTTCCGGCTACAGATGACCGTTCACGCCAGGGAATGGCCATTATTTTTGCAGAATCAAAAGAAGAACTCGATGCAAAACTGAAAACAGCAGAACAACTCCTGAAAGTAAAATTTGAATGAATACGATCCCGATTTTTGATTGTTTAACGCATCCGTCCATTTCCGGTGAATGGATTAAAAACTCCCCTGCTTATAATGCATCATTGGACGCATTATTGCCGCAAATGCAAAAGCATAATGTAAAATGGGGGTTTGCTGTCGGTATGAAAGGAGTAGGAAATTACAACGAAGAAAAATATGTTTCTTTTATCAGCAAAAATGCTCCCCGGCTTTTTCCTGTCGCATTTATTGATGTAAACAAACTCAGCTCTTCCGCTAATGTTAAGTCATATTTGAAAAAGTTAAAAAAATACGGGTATTCAGGGATTAAATTACACCCCCGGCTTGGAGAATTTAATTTATCAGGTAAAAAATTACCCGGTTTAATTAAGTCAGCAAATGATTTGCAGCTTTCTGTATTGCTTTGCACTTATTTTTATTCAGCAAAATCAGGCGCTCACAAAAATTCAGTTGAAAGTATGGCAGCGCTGCTTGAAAAAATCAGCAACGAAAAAATTATTCTTTTGCACTCCGGCAGTGTAAGATTAATGGAAGTTGCGGAAATTGCAAGAATATTTAAAAACACGCTGCTTGACTTATCGTTTACACTTGTTAAATACCAGGGCAGCTCTGTTGATGCTGATATAAAATATTTATTTCAGAATTTTGACAGGCGGATTTGCATCGGTTCTGACTTCCCTGAATTCAGCATCGGCAAGCTCCGTGAACGGTTTAATTTCTTTTCTGAAGGAATAGAAACCGGCAAACTTGAGAACATTGCTTTCAAAAATGTAATGAACTTTACGGGATTAAAACTCATCTGATGAAGCTTTCCAATAAAGATAAAAAAGAAGTTCAGGCCCGGTATACCAACCGGTTTAAAGAATTCGGCTACTCGCCTAAATCTCTTGGATGGGACAAGGGAAAACAGGAAATCCGCTTTGAAATTCTGACTTCGCAATATAATTTTCAAAATAAATCGGTGCTTGATATTGGCTGCGGCTTTGGCGATCTGAATAAGACACTTTCAAAAAAATATAAAAGTTTTGACTATACAGGAATTGACATGGTTGACGTGCTTGTAGAAAAGGGCCGCGAATTATTCAAGTCCCCGAAAAAAAAATTTATAACCGGTGATTTTCTTGAGTATAAGTTTGACAGGAAATTTGATTATGCAATTGCTTCCGGAATTTTCAATTTCAGACTATTGGACGGAAATAATTATAAATATATTGAAAGTGTGATCCGCAAAGCATTGGATGTATGCAAAGATGGTTTAGCCTTTGATTTTCTTTCTGATAAAGTTGATTTTAAATACGAGCATACATTTCACAGCAGTCCCGAAGAAATATTAACTATTGCTTATAAGTGCTCACGCAACCTGGTCCTTAGAAATGACTATATGCCTTTTGAATTCAGCCTGTTTATTTTTAAGGATGAAAGTTTTGAAAAACACGACACCGTCTTTAACCGTTATCATAAACTCAATAAAAGTTAACAATCATAAAAATCACTTAACCATATATAGATTATGTCCATCCTGTTTAATAAACCTTATCTCACCGGCAAAGAAGGCCATTATATTTACCAGGCGGTTTTATCCGGTAAAATTTCCGGTGACGGTATTTTCACAAAAAAATGTCACCAGTTCTTCGAGCAAAAATATGGCTTCAAAAAAACTTTGCTCACCACATCCTGCAGCGATGCCCTCGAAATGGCTGCCATTCTTATTGATACAAAACCCGGTGATGAAATTATTATTCCTTCTTTCACTTTTGTTTCTACGGCAAATGCATTCGTGCTCAGGGGAGCAAAAATTGTTTTTGCCGACAGTTATCCTGACAATCCTAATTTGGATGCGGATAAAATAGAATCTCTTATTAATGAAAAAACAAAGGCAATTGTTCCGGTTCACTATGCAGGTGTTGCATGCGACATGGACAAAATCCTGTCTTTGGCAAAAAAATATAATTTGTTTGTAATAGAAGATGCAGCACAGGCAATCGAATCATTTTATAAAGGAAAACCGTTAGGCTCCATCGGAAATTTAGCAGCATTTTCTTTTCATGAAACCAAAAATATTATTTCAGGCGAGGGCGGATTGCTGACCATAAATGATGACCAATTTGCAAAACGGGCGGAAATCATCAGGGAGAAAGGAACTAACCGTTCTGCATTTTTCAGGGGAGAAGTAGATAAATACGGATGGGTGGATATTGGTTCGTCTTTTCTGCCTTCTGATATAATCGCTGCATTTTTATATGCACAAATAGAGAATATTGAAGACATCCAGAAAAAAAGAAAGAAGATTTGGAGTATTTACCAGGAGGGACTGCTGCATCTTGAAAAAGAAGGAAGGATCAGGTTGCCTGTGATTCCGGATTATGCAACCAACAATGCACACATGTACTACTTTATGTGCGGATCGCCTGAGGAAAGAGTTGAACTTATTGATTCCATGAAGAAAAAAAATATTAATCCTGTTTTTCACTATTTGTCATTGCATAAAAGTCCCTATTATAACAGCAAACATGATGGACGTGAATTAAAATTTGCTGACATGTATTCGGATCGCCTGGTTCGCCTGCCATTTTATTATGAATTAAGTGATAAGGACCTTTCCGAAGTATTAAATTCAATAAATGATTTTTATAGAAATTAAAAAGAAGCTCTTGTCTGGGTTCCGGGTCTAACATGCAACAGTAATGAAAAATGGTAAACTTCTTTTTATCTTTTGCGGTCTCGTATTCAGTATTTATATTATTTACGGATTATTTTTTCCGCATATTCCCCATATAAGGCCTGACGATTTCTGGGAAATTTCGCGTGCACATTTTCTATTAAAATATCATCGTCTCGGAGATCCTATGTTTCCGGACGAGATTTCACCAATGATGGCCTCCCTGTATAATATAACAATTGCCAGCAGATTTTTGGGTTTAATTAAAACCGGATCGCAGGCATTTTTCATAGGACTGCTGCCCATAGAGGATGTATATGCATTCAGGCTGACATCCTTTGCCTGGAGCCTGCTTGTTTGCTTTCTTACTTATAAGTTAGCGTTAAAGGCCGGTTTGAATAAAAATACTTCGTTGCTTTCAGCTGCATTGCTTATTATTACTCCGGAGTTCTTCAGTCAATTACATACACAACGTCCTGAAATGATGATTACGGCAGCATTTTTAGCAGGGCTATTAGTTTTCAATAGTATACTTAAAACAGAAGATGGATGGAAAAAGATAACCTGCTTATTCTTTTCGGGAATTTATGGATGGTTCGCTGCGTTTACTATCCACCCTAATGCCATTGTGATTCCTGTTACTTTGGGATTTGTTTATCTTGTAAGTGAGTATAAAAAAATATTTTCTCTTAACACATTTATTTTTGGATTAACCCTGCTTGGTGGAGCCTATTATTTTAATTATCTGATGAATGCACCCGTACACCAATCTATGATGGAAGGCGGAGGCGATTTCCTGCGCGTGCAGGGTCCCCCGGTTCTCAGATTAGGACTAAAAATTATTTTATTATTCCCGGTGATTTTTTATAACAAATTTGCCGGATATAATGAATTCGCAAAACCGGTTTCTCTTTTTTTCTTTTTGTTTTCGTGTATTTCATTTTATTTTTTGTTTAAAAGAAGAAAAATATTTTTTGCAAATCATAATTTGAAAATTTTGGGTTTAGGAATTATTGCACCGCTCATCATCCTTATTTTACTTTCGGGAAGTAATGGACATTATCATATTATTTATTTTCCATTATGCTCCATTTTAATTGCTTCAGCTATCCATGAATTTGTATTTAAAGAATCAAAAATAAAATTAACGCTGTTTCTTGGCGGGAGTTTGTGTATTTTCTTCCTTTCAGGTTTCAGAGGACTTTCCAGGGAAATGAAATATACAAGAGAATATGAGCGGATTACTGATGAAGCAAAAAAAACAATCACTGATAATAAAGCAATTGTTATTGGAAACGGAATTTTTTACGGCTGTTTTAGTGACCGTATATTTTATTCTAATTCAGGACTGAGCCCATCCATTGGCAAGCGGGATCAGTCTTATGAAGAATCAGTAAGGAAAGTTAATGCAAATTATGTTATTATTGATGAGTATTTTGTTCAGAAAATGAATAAGACACGGAAAAAGGAATGGATGGATGATATGTTTGCATTTCTTGATAAAAATTGCCAATTGATCAAAGAAATTAAATCAGATTATTATTTCAAACAGAAAAAACCAGGGAAAGCTCATCCGAAGCAGCAAATGGAACTCCAGGGAAAAATTAAAATTTACAAGGTTATTACATAGCCGGGAATTGGCTAACCAAAGAAAAAAAATCAGAAAATTTATTAAAATGGAATCTAAAGATAATCCTCAATACATCAACTCAATAAAATTGGACAAACCGCTTTTTGTAACGCAACCGGCTATGCCGCCATTGGCTGAGTTTATTAAATACCTTGAAGTAATCTGGGAAAATAAGATGCTCACTAATAATGGCCAGTTTCACCAGCAGCTTGAAAAGGAATTGTGTGATTATCTTGGCGTAAAATTCATTTCACTTTTTTCAAATGGAACGCTTGCTTTAGTCACCGCTTTGCAGGCGCTGAGAATAACAGGAGAAGTCATCACCTCGCCTTTTAGCTTTGTTGCCACCACTCATGCCCTTTGGTGGAATAATATAAAACCTGTGTTTACAGATATTGATCCCGAAAATTTTAATCTTGATCCCGATAAAATTGAAGCGGCAATAACACCAAAAACCACAGCTATTCTTCCGGTACATGTATATGGAAATCCCTGTGATGTGAAGAGTATAAAAAATATAGCAGATACTTACGGACTGAAAGTTATTTATGATGCCTGCCATACTTTCGGAGTAACTGTCAACGATGAGGCTGTCGTAAATTTCGGAGACTTGTCAGTAATGAGCTTTCATGCCACCAAAGTTTACAATACCTTTGAGGGTGGCGCTATTGTTTGCGGAGATGCCGCGATGAAAAAAAGAATTGATCTTCTTAAAAATTTTGGTTTTGCAGGAGAAACCACTGTAATTGCCCCGGGTATTAATGCAAAGATGAATGAAGTTCAATCTGCTTTTGGTTTGCTGCAGTTAAAATACGTGGATCAGCTGGTTGCAAAAAGAAAAGAAATAGTCCGTCAGTACCGGGAACAATTAAGAAATATGCCGGGCATTAAAGTATTCGAAGATATGAAGGGAGTAAAACATTGTTATTCCTATTTTCCTATCCTTATTGATAAAAACAAATTTGGAAGAAGCAGGGATGAGGTTTATACGGAATTAAAAAAATATAATATTTACACAAGAAGATATTTTTATCCGTTGATCAGCCAGTTTCCTGCATACCGGGGATTAGAGTCTGCATTGCCCGGAAGGTTGCCTGTAGCAGAAAAAATAACGGAAGAAGTATTATGCCTGCCGATATTCCCCGATCTTGATGCCGGCCGGTTCGAATTTATAATTGAAAAGATAAAATCATTGTTGGTTTAAGGTATAAGGTTTAAGGTTAGCTGACACGTCTAAGAACTTTAAATCTTAAACCTTAACCTTAAACCTTAAACCTATTCATGTCAGAACTGAAGCGAAAAGCACAACGGGCAATTATCTGGGATCTTGCCGGAACCTTTTCGCAGCATGGAATCGGGTTTATTATTTCAATTTTTCTTGCACGCATATTACATCCAACCGAGTTCGGATTGGTCGGAATAGCTTTGGTGATCATTAATTTACTCCAGATTTTTTCCGATTTCGGATTTGCTTCTGCCCTCATCCAAAATAAAAATAACACCTCGTTAACCTATTCTTCTGTTTTTTATATCAATATTGGCTTTGGTATTTTTCTGGTGCTTTTATTTCAGATTGCTGCGCCCTTCATAGGTGAATTTTATCACAATAATAAAATAACAGATATTATCAGGTGGCTTTCATTAACCATTTTTATTTCTTCGTTAAACATTGTGCAACGCACCATTCTTGCCCGTAACATAAATTTTAAAACACTCACCATTCGCCAGGTCATTTCTCAATGCATTGGTGGAATAATCGGAATTTATTTAGCATTTAACAAATGGGGAGTATATGCGTTGGTTGCTCAGAATTTAATTGCCACACTGGTGGATGTACTCATACTCTGGCGAATTTCTGATTGGCATCCGAAACTTGAATTTTCGTGGAAAGAAGTAAAAAAATTAACAGCATTCAGCTCTTATAGTTTCATGTCTCAATTGCTCAACCGGTTTTTCAGCCGGCTCGATGTACTCATTGTCGGAAAAATTTTTACTCCGGCAATTCTTGGTTATTACAGCAGGGCTGATTCAGTAAATGCACTTGTCACTAAGTATTCTTCTTCCAGCATCACTAAAGTCTTTTACCCGATATTAAGTAAAGTGCAGGATGATGATGTCCAATACAAAGTAATCCTTTTCAGATTGCTGCATTTTGTTGCATTCATTTCTTTTTTGCTTACCGGCATAATGGTTTTTGCGGGACGGGATATAATCATTTTACTTTTTGGAAAAAAATGGGAACCATCTGTGTTAATATTTCAGATTCTCGCCTTAAAATCATTTGTGTTGCCGATAAACTCAATAATTGTCAGCGCTTTTCTTGCCAAAGGAAAATCAAAAGAAAATTTTTGGTATGGCAATGTCCGCAGGCTCGTTCTGGTGCCGATGCTTTTCTTTGCTTATTTTTTAGGGTTCCAGGCATTTTTATGGTCCGTTGTGGGAGTAGCTTATGCAAATTGGTTGTTTAATAATTTTATTGTTACCCGTCATCTGAATATTTCTTTTAAAAAACAGCTCAACACCGTTTTTCCCTACCTGGTTATTTTTGTTTCGGGCTATTTTCTCATTTGCCTTTTGTTCTATGATGTAAAATCTTTTTTATTCCTGGGAGTCCTGAAATCATTGGTGTACATAGTTTATTACCTGTTAGCAAATTTTTTATTAAAAACCGATTCCTTTATCTTTGTCGCGAAAAACGGCAGACAATCATGGGGTCGGTTAAAAGGCTCGTTAAAAAAAGTTTAAGAAGTTTGTTACCCGGCCATGCGCCCGGTTTTTTAATAATTGGCGCTCAAAAATCAGGTACAAGTTCATTGCATTATTACCTGGATGTGCATCCCAATCTTGCAAAAGGAAGATTAAAAGAAGTGCATTTTTTTAACAGGGATTCCAATTTTAACAGGGGATTCGGCTGGTATGAAAAACATTTTTTACACCCTTTCAGCAGTAATAAACTTTTTTATGAAGCTACCCCGAATTATTTATACAGCAAACTTGCCCCTGAAAGAATTTATAAATACAAGCCCGGAATTAAATTAATTCTTGTATTGCGCAATCCTGTTGACCGCGCTTATTCCGCATGGAACATGTACCGGAATTTTTATGTAAGTAAATCCATTCCGGATATGTTATCCAAAAGTCCTCCGGGCGAAAGCGGTTTTTTTTTATATAAATATTTATTTGAGAACCGAAGCAGTTTCCCGTCATTTAAAGAATGTATTGATTACGAAATGCAAAGAATGCAATCGGAAGAGTTTTTCGAAGAGGAGCCATCATTTATACGAAAAGGGATTTATTATCTTCAACTAATCGAATACCTGAAATTTTTTCCAAAAGATCAATTACTGATTTTTGGGTTTAAAGAGCTGGTGGACGACAGGCTAAATTTGCTTTATAAAATAGAACAGTTTTTATCTGTTGAACATTTTGATTTCAATTCTGCACACGATGTGATTAACAAGATTGTGGTAAAAAAACAGGATGTTCGTTATGCCGAAAAGTTAGATGAATCCATAAAAATAAAACTTGCCGGATATTATGATGAATGGAATAAAAAGCTTTTCGAATTGACAGGTAAGCCATTGCAATGGTAAACAGAAGGCGTTTTTTTCAGATATGCACTCAGTCAACGACTACTTATTTGATTATTTTTGCAGGGTAATGATAAAACCCTTTTTGGATCCCGGAAACCATTCAATACACAAAAAAAAATCAGGGCTGTTATATAACCAGTTTCATAAAACTCCTTTTTTTGTCATTGGAAATCCACGATCAGGAACTTCTTTGTTACGGTTGATGCTTAACAGTCATCCTGAGATCTGTGTTCCTCCTGAATGCGGGTTTATTGAATGGTGGCATGAAAAGTATTCCGGGTGGAGCAAAAAGAATATCCCGGAAAAAGGAAAAGTTGATGAATATGTTAACGATATTTTGTCATCAAAGAAAATGGAAACCTGGCATATTAAAAAAAAAAATTTAAAAGACAATATCCTTTTTTACAAACCGGGAAATTATGCTGATCTGTGCGCTGTCGTTTGCCTGACGTTTGCACAATTAAAAGACAAATCGGGGTTGAAAAGATGGGGCGACAAAAACAATTATTATATTCAAAAAATTGATAAGCTTCTTTCCATTTTCAGGGACGCACAATTTATTTTAATTATCAGGGACGGAAGAGATGTGGCTTGTTCATACAGGAACATTCAAAAATTAGAAACGTCTTCTGTTTATAAACCAAAATTGTCATATAAAATTGATGAAATAGCAATTGAATGGCTCTCTAATAATCAGAACGTTTTAACTTTTTTTGAACTGCTCCCGGTTCATCAGAAACATATTTTAAAATTTGAAAGCCTGGTTACTGACACAAAACATGAGTTAAAAAAAATCTGCATGTTTCTTGGACTAAATTTCAGCGGTGAAATGCTTGATTATTTTTTGCATAATAGAAAGGGTCATGATGAGCCTGAAGAATTTATTGACTGGAAAAAGAAAACAATGGAAAAACCAGATCCGGCTAATTCAGGAAAATATAAAAATGAACTGAAGCCGGAAGAAATAAAAATCTTTAATTCCATTGCGGGAGAAATGTTAAAGCGGTTTAACTATAAAAAATGAGAATAATCCTTAGATGAGCAGTACCGGAAACGACAAATTAGAAAATACAACCCTGCCGCTGGTATCTGTTTGCATAACGACTTACCAGCATAAAGATTTCATTAAACAATGTCTTGAAGGTGTTTTGAACCAAAAAACAAATTTTCCTTTTGAAATAATATTAGGCGAAGATGAATCCACAGACGGAACACGGGAAATCTGCGTTGACTATGCCAATAAGTTTCCGAAAATCATCAGGCTGTTTTTGCGCTCGAGGAAAGATGTAATTTTTGTGAATGGGAAACCAACCAGCCGGTTTAATCTTTTGGAAAATTTTAAGGCAGCAAGCGGAAAATATATTGCCTGGTGTGATGGCGATGATTTTTGGACGGACGAAAACAAACTGCAGATGCAGGTTGAGTTTCTTGAAAATAATCCTGATTTTACTCTTTGCTTTACGAATATAAGACATATTGATAAATCCGGAAAAATTATCCGGGATTCCATATTAAATTATCAGACCGATGTTTTTACCCAGGAGTCTTTTGTCGTGCGCATTACTCCTCCTACCATGACAACTGTTTTCAGGAAAAACGCTTTGCCGGTTAATGAATTGCCCGAAGGATTTTATAAAATTTTAAATGCTGATATGTTTATTAAAGCCATCATAAGCAGTCACGGCAAGGTGAAGTACATTAATAAAATAACCGGGAGTAAATGTCAGCATGAAGGAGGGATCTATTCAACCAAATCCTATTTTTACCGGGAAAATAACAGGTTATTGACTTTCATAACAATGATGAAATATTTTAAATCGGAAAAAGTAAGGAAAAACCTGAGAAATGGAATTGGGATCATTTATGCCAGGTTGCTATTCTATTCTTTTATACGCTTCAAACTCAAAAAATTTGTAATAACACTCTTCGCTGCAAGCCGGTTCTGGTTTCAAAATTATTTATTAGCAAGATTTTAACAATGAGTTTTTTATTTTATATTTTCAAATT
>DATEMK010000341.1:0-3249 GCA_035275625.1 Bacteroidia bacterium | reverse complement strand
TCTTTCATCAGCATTTCCTTTTCACTGACAAGTTTTCGCATTTGCGTTGTACGCTGTGATACCGTTTGCTCCAACCAGTTTTTAGCTTTTATGATATTGCGTGTTCGCCTGCGAAAAAAAAGAAATATGGCAAAACACAGTGCAGCCAGGCAAAAAATCATAAACCATATTGTCTTATAAAAAGGTGCATACACTGTTATAGGTATTATTTGTTCACGGGGTGACCAATTTCCTTCCTGGTTCTGACCTTTGATGCGCAATATGAATTTTCCGGGAGGCAAATCAGTGAGCCTGATGGAATTTTCACTGATGTATACCCAGTCATTGTCTATGCCATCAATTCTGTATGCATACCGGTTAGGGGAAAAATCATAATCAAGCAGCATAAATTTCAGTTCCATAAATTTGTCCTCCGGCTGCAATTCAATTTTATTCTCCACTAATAATTGCTGGGTTCTGTCTTCAAGTTTATTGCTGACAGAATTAAACTGGCTGAACGAAATAATCTGGACAGGCAAATCATAATCCGTTGTGTCGTTCCAAAAGTCTTTCGGATTAAAAGCATTGACCCCGTTTAAACCTCCAAAGTACATTTTTCCGTTAGCAGCTTTAAAACAACTGATGCGGTTAAATTCATTATGTGAAAGTCCATTGGCTGTTGTGAATGTTTTAATTTCAAAAGATAAAGTATCCATTCGCATTAAACCAAAATCACTGCTCATCCAAAGATAACCACGCTCATCCTGAAGCATGCAATATAAAACATTGCTTGAAAGACCATCTTCCATTGTAAAGTGCCGAAATCTTTCGGTCAAATTTTTGTTTCCGGCTGGTTGAGAATTTTCTTTCTTATTCCAGCGATACAGACCGTCATTAGCCGTAAGGAACCAGAATACTCCATGAGCATCTTCAAATATCCAGTGTAATCCATCCACAGGAATCCTGTGAGCAGGATCGGTTGCTTTGGAATGATAATGTTCTGCCAGGCACCCCTCTTCATTCAATACATACATTCCCTTGTCAGATGCTGCATATATTTTATTGTCACTTGTGCGAAATAAGCGGTAAATATCTCCCAGGACAGATTTTTCTTTTTGCGGACAACTATGTATTTTGTCCGAGGCAACTATCCAGGTGAAAAGCTGACCGGAGCTATTGAACAAAATTTTACCCGGGGCAACTTCCATCATTGACCAGACATCCGCTTTGCCAGAACCCATATACGGGTTTATTTTTGATGAAGATAAATGATAGGTGGTCATCTTCTTCGCATTTCCTGAGACAAGGTAATCTCCGGTACGCAACAGGGAAAAGTTGTGACCATCTGTTAAAAAAGGTTTTATGTTTCCCGTTGTATTATGCCACATTAAATTTTTCAAAATAGTGGCATATACATTTCCCGATGTATCGGCATAGATTCCCCTCACCGGATTCGCATCTTCTCCTGGCGCCTCTATCTGTTGGCGTGTAAAATAATGTTCAAACCGGTTTTTCCTGTTATTCACTATGAGTACGCCATTATTGGTGGGTAACCAGTATTGGTCCTGCCTGTCGGTAAAGCTGCAGTGCAATTTAAACGGCTTAACATCTTTTAATTCATTGGCAGGTACCAGTAGCTGCCCTGTTTTTTTAAAAAAAAGAAATATTCCCCCGCGTGGAAAATAGAGAGTACTACTGTTGTGACGGACATTATAGTCATTCATTATCTGCGGCAGCATATCTTTTGCCGGCAGCACTATGTCAGGCTCTGAAATAAAACGCAGCTTTCCATCTGTGCTTATGTGCGTGTAACCGGGTTTCACCACATGGTTTCCTGAAACCATGGAAGTATAGCTCAACACTGTACAATTACCATTTTCACCTACTGTCAGAGGAGTAAAATTCCATTTGTCAATGGTTACTGATTGTTTTTTACCACTGTTCAGGTTAATATAAATGAATTGACAGGGCATCCTCATCCAGCAGTGGTGGTGTGAAAAAAAAATATTGTTTGGCAATTCTTTTTTTTCCATCGGAACTTCGCATACTTTTTCAAATCCTTCCTTCTTCCTGTAACGATATATCCTGTTTGGCGCCACAAAAAGAAGCATCTCATCATTTTCATTGGCTTCTGCCCACATCAGTTCAGTTTCTTTAAACGGAGCAGACGGAAATCTTTTGGAAAATGGGAGGATTTCAAAAGTATAATTATCCATAATGTCAACAACACTGTCAGTGTTCCGGGTGCTTTCGCTATTGCCATACAGGATCCAGACGTTTCGTTCCTCATCCTGTGCTAATTGCACTATCACTTCTTTTCTTAATCCGTGCTTGCGGTGCCATTGTCTGAAATGTTCACCGTCATACCTGCACAAACCGTTGCGGGTGCCAAGCCATATAAAACCTTTTTTGCCCTGCAATCCGCAAAAAACTTCACGACTGCTAAGACCTTCTTCCACACTGAGTGTTTTGTAAGAGGTAATATATGATGATTCTGTTTGAGAATATGCCTTCATTTGAAAAAGAACAGCATAAAAGCCATTTATAATAATTAGCAGCATGCCCGGAAAAAAAACAACAGAATGACGTTTATTTCTTAAAGCTTTTTTGCTTTTCATGCAAACCAAAGTTAGTGTAAGCAGTTTTTAAGAACTGAATATAAATAGTATACGTTTCAGATCGTGTAGGTTACAAAATCTGGTAAAAAAAATAGAACATAAAAGAAAAAGAAGAAATTCGGTGCCAAGAGGCCGACATCTTTAGTTTTTGCTTAGTAATTTTTACGTATTGTGTATAAGACCCGCTTAAATTATGTCAACATTATTTAATAGATACGCAACTGATGAAAGTAAAAAATCAAAAGCCCTCCCTTTTTACCGGGAAGGCTTTTGCAAACTAAATTAATCCCTTAAACTTTATTATTCTACTATCACTTTGGTCTTCCAGCTCTCGGAAGAGGATTGCACTTCCAGCGTGTAGATGCCTTTGGCAAAATTTTTCAGCTCCATGTCATAAACATTCAGGCCTGCTGTCCCCTCATGGTCTTCTGAAAGGATCACCCTGCCGGAAATATCACGCAGCTTAATATTGAATTGCGAAGCCTCTTTTACGTCTATGCTCACCGTTACTTTATCATGAGCCGGGTTCGGATAAACTGTCAACTGGTTACTGCCCGCTGCCAATTCTTTTCCTTCTTCCCTGCATCCCGATGAGAAAGGCTGTGAACGCACCGTGCTGGTGCCGCAGGTATTGCCCGCTGTTACATTCACT
>DATEMK010000340.1:0-8498 GCA_035275625.1 Bacteroidia bacterium | reverse complement strand
GTTAAAAATGTTTACTCAAAACCCGGCATTGAAATTGAGGTGGCAAATGATATTCCTGAAATTTTTCTTGATATTGACACAGCGGTACCGCTTGGCTTGATATTGAACGAACTCCTTACTAATTCTTATAAATATGCGTTTACAGGTAAAGAAAAAGGGCTGATTAAAATAGAATTGAAACCGGTTGCCGATGGCGAATACGTGCTGGTTTATCTTGATGACGGTACAGGGTTACCTATAGAACTGGATATTCAAAAAACGAATTCACTCGGATTGCGATTAATAAAACAACTGACCCGCCAGCTTGCAGGGGAAATAAAATACTCTAATGAATCCGGCAGCAGGTTTGAGTTAAATTTAAAGACACTGGAAACAAGGAATAAAATCAAATAAAGGCAATAAAATTATCCATCACCATTGGGCTGTATTAAACATGAGCAAAATAAAAATAGGAATTGTTGAAGATGATATGATAATTGCTGATGCGCTGTCTGAAATGCTCACATCTCTGGGATATGAAGTGCCTGAAAGTGCCACACGTTATAGTGAAGCAATTGACATGATAGAACGCGACAAACCCGATTTGCTCCTGATAGATATTAATTTAATCGGGCAGATGAATGGAATTGATATTGGGCATACGATCAATAAAAAATTCGCTTTGCCTTTTATTTTTCTCACAGCAAATGTAGATGCTGATACCGTTGAACGCGCAAAAGAGGTGAAGCCTTTGGCATTTCTTGCGAAGCCCATTACGAAAGAGCAACTGTTTTCTGCCATCGAAATTGCTTTTAGTAATTTTAATTCTTCACTGCAAAAACCATCTGTATTATACCCGGTTCCTTCTATACGTGATTCTCTTTTTATAAAAGACGGGTATGCTTTTCGCAAAATTTATTTCATTGAAATACTTTACCTGCAAAGTGATGCCAACTATGTTACTATTCATCTTAGCTCGCAAAAAAAAATCATGGTTAGAATGAAGCTCGATAATTTTTTGGAATATCTCGATAAAAAAATTTTTATTCGTATCCACCGCAGCTTTGCCGTCAACAGCAAAATGATTGAAGGTGTTTTTCCAAACCAGATTACAGTTAGTGGGATCAACCTGCCTGTTGGCAGTACTTATCGCGAAGCTTTACTAAAAACATTAGGCATTAACGGTAATTGATTACCTGACATAAAGATATAGAACAGGCTTGCTGACCCCCTTTTTTTATTCATAATTGGGTTTATCGGACAGCTGTTCGTACCAAATTTCCGGAGGTTCGTCCCTAAATACAGGCTTTCATCCCTTTTATTTGATTAACTATCAGATACAATGCATTATTGTATTCTATTCCCGCATCATGGCATTACTGAACTTAGATAAAGTGGAAATAAAAAGAACAACAATAGGAATCATTTGTCCAAAATGCGGTGGCGACCTGATTCCTTCCGCAATAAAAAACATGGGAAGTAAAATAATGCATGTTGTAAGTTTAGGTACCATACAGGTTCACAATTATAACTGTAAAAACTGTAAAAATAAATTCAACCTGTTTTGAAAGAGGCTTCAATTCTAAATCCATATAACTAAAATATAGTAAAATGAAAAAAATTACGCGATGTTTAACTGTTTTGATTTTATTTTTCAATGTAACGGTTTACGCTCAGTTTAGTACAGAATGGACAGTTAACTATCAGCATACGACTTCTAATGATTTTTCAAATGAAGGTAAGAAAGTTGTTGCTGATGCAGCAGGAAATGCTTATGTACTGGCTGATGTTACATCAGACATTGATCCCAACGGTAACACAACTACTTCTACGTTTCATTACACGGTAATTTCCAAATATTCAGTAACGGGCTCATTATTAGTTTCAAAAAGCATAAATGTTTTCAATCATTCTGTTACCGGTTTTGACAACAAAGGCGCTTTTGGGTTGGAAATGGATGCAGCCGGGAATATCTATATCGGATATATTAACTATGATAATGCTACCAGCTTCGATGTGAACATAATCAAGTACAATTCAAGCCTTGTGCGTCTATGGGTTAGAAAATTTAATTCTGCAGGCAGTGATTTAGGGATTGACATGGGAGTTTCTTCAGCCGGGGTGGTTTATGCGATTGTAAAATCAATTTCGGGAGCAAACACCGGGTATCTTATAATCAAGGCGAATTCACAGATTACAAACGACACAGCAACATATACCTTTAATGCAAATACTGATGTCTTGAATGCCATTTGGGTTGAAGGTAACATGGTATATGTAACAGGATACCACATCGTCTCAGGATATAAAGTTGCCATGACAGCTAAAGTGAATGCAGCACAGGGTACACTTAAATGGAAGAAAAATTACAATGGCGGATCTGTTTCAGGTGATGATTTTGGAAACGACATTATTGTAGGTATTGACGGGGATGTCTATGTAACAGGTACGTCTGACCAGGGACCTCCTACAGACAATGATGTTCTTATTATGAAGCTTCAGGCATCGAATGGAGTAGCGGTATGGCGAAAGCACAGGGATCTCGATAACAGCCCGGCTGACGCAGGATTGTTTATTACAGCAATAGATACTGATAATGTATATGTCGGATCAATCTCGGACACTTATATTATACTCGACCAGTTAGATGTTGCTTTGGGCAAAACCGGTGGAAGAATTGCTTATCAGCCCATTCCGGACGCCCAGTACTCCTTTCTTAATGGAGTAAAGCTTGGTGATTTTAAAATTTCAAACAATTACGGATTTTACTTTACCGGAAGTATCCTGGCTACTGATTCGAGCAACCGGGTATTCAGCGCATCTTACCTGGTAAAATTTATAGTTACATCACCGACTGAAAAAGATGCTTTTAAATTAGAATCAGCCATGCCCTTTGAAGGTGATTATAATAAAAGCTTTGCAGGTTTAAGCCTGGCTTTTGATTATTCTAATGACAATGTGCTTTGGCTGACTGATGGATTTTCCGACTATGCCAGTCATCTTCAGGAAAAAGTAAATTTAATAAACCTTGACATAGCCCCTCAAATGAGGAAAAGCCATGACAGTAATAAAACTGTGATGACTTGGGGTGAAATTTCAATTGAGCCTAATCCTTCAGATAATTTAATTACTGTGAGTTCTATTGAGAAGATAATAAAGGTGGAACTATATGACCTTACCGGGAAAATGGTGATAGCCATTTCAACAGATTCGGAAAAAATAAAAATGACCGTTTCAGGCCTTATGAACGGCATGTATATAGGCAAAATTTATACAGAATCAGGAACAGTTACTACGAGAAAAATAGTAAAGGACTAAAATCACCGGATAGTTTTTGATAGTTAATTAAAATAAATATTAAAGAAATAAATATATAAAACCCTTAATAACAAAAAAAATGATAAAACAAACCAAACTCAGTAAAAGCATTCTTGCATTTGTAATAATGCTATTGTGTAACCTGCACGGGTGGACCCAGGCAGAAAGATCTGCAGCAGCAGCTTCAAAACCGCTATATAAAGAAACATCCGCTACTGTGGAACTTAAAAGTTTTATCCCCGATGATTCCAATCCCGAACTCAGTGATTTGCGCCTCACTCTTTTAAAAACAAAAGTTGACCTGGAATACCGCCAGTCGCAAAATCAATTAAGTGAACAGGAGATTGCCAAGCGGAAAGAAACCATCCTCGCTATGGAGAATAAAGTAAACGGGATGGCAAATAGCAATAATAATGTGATAGCCGGAAAATATCCTAAAGAAAGAAAGTTTACCCGCGCACAGTTTGTTGCAATGTCTGAAGCTGATCAAAACGAGATAGCTTCAAACTTAAGCCGCTACGAAATTACAGATCTTTTAAATGCCACTCCGGGTGCTCAGTTTCAGGAAAATGTGTTTTACATTCCTGTTGCGGACTTTAAAGCATTTGATATATTAAAGCAGATTCACATCATTAAAAATCCATCCGATTATGTCATTGTACAAAATGCAGCAGCAATACCGGTCAATACTATTTCTTCTGAAACTCCTTCCATAACAAAATATAAAATATCAAGAGCTGAATTCAACACTTTTCCGCCTGAAAAAAAGAAGGCTATTGAAAATTCGAAAGATTTTGTCATCACAGAATGATATAACTAACTCTATTAAATACACATAATAAAAACCTATACAATGAAAAAATATTACACATCTTTAACCTGCGCGCTGATAGTTATATTCGGCATGCTTAATACAACAAGGCTAATTGCCCAGTGTACCAATACATCTTCTTTTGGATCTGCTACAGCACCAACAGGTTCTTCGGCTGTAACTATCAGTACGTGCAGTTTTCAATCGGAATACTCCACTATTAACAGCGTGGTTGCCGGCAACCGATATGTGATTACAGCGAGTATTGCAGGAACGTACATCACCATGCATTTCAGCACTCCTTCCGGGGCCGTTGTTGCGGCAGGTGTGACACCTCTTCAATTTACTGCTCCCTGTGCAGGAACCTATTATGCACATTGGAATACAAACAGCTCCTGCGGAGCAGCAAGCAGCTGCATGACAACAACCATTGCTTGTTCATCATGCGGAGCGGCTGCAAGCCAATGTACGATGACAAGTTCATTCGGCAGTGCGACAGCGCCAACTTCCGGCACTACAACCATTTCTACGTGTTCATTCCAGTCGGAATATTCCACTATCACTTCTGTCGTGGCTGCCAGGGTGTATCGGATGACGGCTTCCATTGCCAATACGTTTATTACAATTCGCCAGGGAACGAGCTCGGGACCGGTTGTCGCATCCGGAAGAACTCCTTTGATATGGACTTCTACGGTTGCCGGTACTTATTATTCACACTGGAACACCAATAATTCATGCGGAACAGCTTCTTCCTGCATGACTACCACAATCGGATTCGTAGGTTCAAGCCCTTGCAGCGGCAGCAGCGGTTGCACATTCAGCTCTTCTTTCGGTTCGGCTACCATTCCGGCTAATAATAATGTAGTAACAATTTCAACATGTTCCTTTGCGGGGGAATATTCCACCATTTCAGGAGCTGTTTCAGGTCAGACACTTCGCTTTACAAGCAGTGTGGCTACTGATTTTATTACCATTCATAGCGGTACATCTAACGGACCTGTCATTGCCTCCGGAGTCACTCCATTACAGTTTGCAAATACCTTTACCGGAACTTTATATGCTCATTGGGCGTTAAATTCCTCTTGCGGAAGTCAGTCTTCCTGTCGTACCACCACTGTACAATGTGTTTCATGTTCAGCTCCAGCTCCCGCAAACGATCTTATTTGTAATGCAACAAATATAACTTGCGGGCAAACGTTAGCCGGAACTACTGTTTCCTCAACTACAACCAGTGAAACCACACTTCCATTTTGCACTACAACAGGAGGAACAGCCGGTGGAGTATGGTACAGGCTGACAGGTTTCACAGCAGGGCAGAATATTACGGCAAGTCTCTGCGGGAGCGGATACGATACTAAGGTTCATGTTTATTCATCCAGCACAGGTACCTGTTCAGGCACTTTATCGTGTGTAGCCGGTAATGATGATTTCTGCGGTTTGCAATCACAAGTTTCGTTTGTTGCAACAGCTGTACCCGGCCTTACTTACTTTATTTATGTACATGGCTTTAGCAGCAATACCGGAACATTCTCTCTTAATGTAACATGTGCAAATCCTACTCAGCCAAATGACATTTGCACTGGAGCAATTCCTGTTGCCTGCGGTGGCAGCGTTAGCGGAAACACATCATTGGGAACTCCCGATGCTAATGCATGCGGTGGGCCTTCTTCACCGGGATTATGGCATACTATTACTCCCGCAGTTGCTTCCAACATTACATTATCTTTATGTACTGGAACCACTTATGATAGCCGGCTTAGTGTATATACAGGCCCCTGTGCTTCTTTAGTTTTAGTTTCAGGAGGTTGTAACGATGATTTTTGCGGGCTTCAATCGCAAGTTACTTTTACCGGTTCAGCAGGGGTGACTTATTATATCCTAGTTAACGGTTTTACAACCGGGAGCGGGCCTTATACTTTAACCGCGACCTGCACTCCAATAACCCCGCCACCGGCTAATGATAATTGTGCAGGTGCAACCCCGGTTTCCTGTGGTGGATCAGTATCAGGGAATACTACATTTGCAACAGATGATGCCGGATTCCCTGCCTGTCCCGGAACCGGCAATAACTTCAAAGGTGTATGGCATACCATCACCTTACCAACTTCAGGAACCGTTACACTATCGCTTTGCGGTGGATCATTATGGGATTCCTATCTGAGGTTATTCTCAGGCACATGCGGAGCACTCACATGTATAGCATCTGACGATGACGGTTGTGGCGGAGTGGGGCTTTCAACCCTTACAACGGCTCCGCTTGCTGCAGGCACTTATCGTATTCTTGTTGCCGGGTTTAGTTCGACTGCATTTGGTCCTTATACTTTGAGCGCTACATGTAATTTATGTGCTGCACCACCTAATGGTGGCACGGTGACCGGTCCTGTTTCAGGATGCACCGGCAGCCAGCTGGTGTATTCAACTACTGGCGCTTCAGGTTCCCTTCAATGGCAGGTATCTACAACCTCAGCTTCAGGTCCGTTTACGAATGTTTCGGGAGCCACCACTTCATCTTTAACATATGTTCCTGTAACAAGCGGTAATTATTATTTCCAGGTTTCAGCTTCAGGAGCGGGGTGTACAGCAGGTACTTCTAACGTATTCACCACATCTGTTCTTTCTTCTGGTGGCATGTTGACAACATCAGCCACTCCCTCTTCAAGCGCCTGCCCGGGTACTACCATAAATTTGAACGGTAATTTTAGTACCGGAACCGGTTCATTGACTATTACTATTTCAAGCGGGGCTTACCTGGATGAAGTGGAATGGACGGTTACTGGCGGCTTCTCAGGGGGCCCTTATGGTTTTGGAACTACTAATATAGTTACAATAACTCCATCTTCTTATCCCGTGACATTCTCCATAAATTCACAGGGGAGTTTTAATGATAACACACCTACTTATACTGTTTTCTGCAATTCAACTTCAACTGTTTTGGTTACAGGCACTTTAAGCGGAGGATCATCATTCACAAGCGGTCCGCTAAACTGTGCCGGTTCTTCCGGAACACTCACCAACCCCTCATGGACAGGGCCGGGTGGATTTACCGCAAATACCCTGGTCGCTTCATTGCCGGTCACACCAACTTCAGGAGGTGCTTATACCCTTAGCGGTCTTTCACCTACCGGTTGCCCGGTTTCATCAACAGTTACTGTTAATGTCAGTCCTGCACCTCAGGCCCTGGCAAGCAGTAACGCACCAGTTTGTAATGGTAGCAGCTTAACTTTCTTTGGAAACAATAACGCAAGCGGACAAAGTACAGGTAATTCCTGGCTGTGGAGTGGTCCCTCATTCAGCTCAGCTTCGCAAAACCCATCTATTTCAAGCGCGACAACTTCAAATTCGGGTACTTATACGCTGACAGTTACCAATTCCTTTGGCTGTACTCAATCATCCACCCACACGGTAGTAGTCAACCCCAACCCTGTTCTTTCAGTAGCATCATCAACTAATGCAACCTGCGCGGGCCTTATGGACGGATGCATTGACTTTGATGCCGGAAACGGGACACCGCTCTATTTATATGACTTAAACGGAAATTCAACTCTTGACGGAATCTATTGCGGTCTTGCAGCCGGTTCTTACACAGCTTCAGTAATCGATGACAATGGCTGTGAAGCAACATCGCTTACTGTTACTATTACCGATCTTGATCTTATTCCCCCGGTTATTACCATTCCGGCAATTGACCGGGTAGTTCAATGTAACGGTGCCGGCAACACAAGTGATTTTAATGATTGGTTAATAACCAAGCAGGGTGACGCAGATGCTTCCGATAACTGTACACCTGTGGCACAGTTAGATAATTCCTGGGTAAATACTTACAATGTCGGAAACTGGGTTACTGATTGCGGAACTACAAAACATATTAATGTGGGATTCGCTGTATATGACCAGTCAGGAAATTATTCAGACACCACGTATTCAACCTTCTATATCGTGGATACCCTGCCGCCTGTTATCACTTTCACTCCTCTTTCAGTTTCTGTCAACACTGATGCCGGGCTATGTACATCAAATGCTGCCATCGGAACAGCTATAGCTTCAGATGATTGTGCCGGAGCCGGCATGATCCTTACTAACGATGCTCCGGCCTTATTCTCTGTAGGGAATACATTAGTAACGTGGACAGCAACAGATCAGTGCGGGAACTCATCCTCATCAACACAAACAGTAACGGTAACGGACAATGAAAATCCGGTTCCCAACTGTTCAGCAGCCCAGACACAAACCAATGATGCCGGTGATTGCGGTGCTAACATAATCGTTTTGGCACCCGCTCCTTCAGACAATTGCGGAATATTGTCAGCCGTCAATAACTATAACAGTACTGCTGATGCAAGCGGTCACTATGATGTGGGCACCACAACCGTTACCTGGACAGTAATTGATA
>DATEMK010000339.1:0-4851 GCA_035275625.1 Bacteroidia bacterium | reverse complement strand
TTCGTACGATTTAGTGCCGTAGTTACCTGCTGCCGAGAAGTAGGAAACTCCTGCGGCTTTTACCTCATCCACTGCTTTTGAAACAACACCGTCCTGGAAGAATGGTTCGGTAATATAAGTGACATCATCCAGTATAACATCGCAATTGGCTGCAGCGAGAGCTTTAATCCCTTCTGCAAAATCACCTGCACTTATAAATCCCGTCCGGAAAGCAAGGTCTGCTTTTGGAGCAACATCATGTACGATCTGGAGCATTCCGCGGCCCTCATCCGTACGGATGCCGAAAGGATAATCCTGCAAAAGCTGCACAGGATTGGTACCGTTAGCACCAGGCAGGTCACCGTTAGCGACATCAGTTGCAGCGGGATCGCCAATGATTTTGTTGTAGCTGTCAGACAACACACCGATTTTTACACCTGATCCGTCAACATTAAAAGCTTTCCGTGCAGAGTCGGAACGCATTGAAACATCACCAAGGCTATAAGCGACTCCTGTCCCCGTGGTGGCTACAGGTTGATAATAAGGCCGGACATAATTTACCATTGTTGGCAAGTTATTCAGCAAAGGAAGATTTGCAATAGGAAAAAACCCTGTTATTGTCAGTGTTGTATCACCATTGGGAATGGTATCATGCATTCCGTATTGAGGAGTTAACAGCAAAGCAAGCAGGTTATCGTATTCACCAACGTTGGCAATTACTTCAATGAACACTTCACCGTTATTCGTCAGGAAAATATTATTGCCGGTCGTATCAGGAATTGAATCAGGATTATTATAAAGCTGAGTCAACTCAGAGCCCAGGTCTGTCGTATCTTTTCCTTCATCCGGTGGCGGATAATAGGGCAATATACACGAACCTGCATTGATTTCTATCGAGGAGAAAGAAGAACAGCCCATAGCATTTGTAACAGTAACTGAATAGATGCCTGAATCAGTTGCATTAATGCTGCTGGTTGTTTCGCCATTAGGTGCCCACTGGAAATTCAGGCTGGTATTGACAGGCGCAGTTGAGCTTACCCATACAGGTCCGTTGTACAGAATACCGTCTCCCTCCTCCGGTGCGAAAGCAGTCTGGAAATAGTATTCCGCTGAATTTTCAGTAGTAGTATCACTCCCTTCGTCCATTTTATAATAACCCGACATTTCAGTACTAAAATCATCAACCGATGTATTCATGTGTGCAATAATTTCGTTTTGAGACAAATCGTAATTGAACACTTTTATTTCGTCAAGGGTTCCGTTAAATGGGTTGTCAATGCTTTGAAAAAGTCCATTGCCGATTCTGAAATTGTTTCCTGTTGTATTCAGAGAAGGGAAAACAAACGTATATAAATCCTGAACTCCATTTACGTAAAATTTCAGATCGCCATTGCTGTTGTAGGTAACAGCAATATGCGTCCACACACCGGTAGCAATCGTGATATTGCCTTCGTAATCATTGTCCTGGGCAACAAATTTTATATGTCCGTTGGAATATTGCACGCTTGAAAGCTCGTAGGAGTTACTGCTTCCCAGAGTTCCCCAACTGAAAATATTACCTGTTGCAGCGGAAGCAGGGTTTATCCATGCTTCAATGGTCCGGGAATCATTTCCTGTGGGCAAAACCGGATTTTCGCCTTCCACATAGTCATCCACACCATCAAAAAAAAGTGCATTGCCGGCAGAACCCGGAACAGAAAGTACAATTGTATCACCTGTGCAAATGTCAAGCGAAGTTGTGCTTGCTGTTATATCTGCATCGGGTGCAGATTCAATGACATCTACCGTTACATCGGCTGAGGCGCTGCAACTGCCATTGTCAGTTACTGAAAAGAAGTAAGAGCCTGCTGAAAGGCTTGTCGTGTCATAATTTCCCACATTGATGAAGTAAGGAGGCGTTCCGCCTGACGGAATCAGTGAAATGCTGCCGCTGCCACCGGGGCAAATAAATAACGGGTTGGGTGTTGCTGTAAGTACAAGAGGATTGGTGACAGCAATAGTAACGTTCTGTGAGCCCTGGCTGCTTGGACATCCTGATGCATCCTTAACGGACACATCATAATTACCCACCCATAAGCCGGTAAACACCCCGGAATTATTAGAGTCAAAAAATTCGCTGCTGCCTCCGAAAATTTCATAGGTATAAGGAGGTGTTCCGCCACTTACATTACTGACTGTTACTGTTCCGTCATTATTAAATTCACAACTCGCATCCGTATGGCTGACCGTAAAGGTTATGTTTGGATGGGGGCTGACTGTTATTGTAAACGCTCCGCACTGACCCGGAGGTGCGCATCCGCCTTCGCCACGGGCATAATACGTAGTAGTAACTGTCGGTTGTAAATCAAAAATAAATGAACCTGTTCCTATGGGCGTTCCGCCACAACTGTCGGCATACCACACCCAATCGGTATTATTAAATAAGCTGGAGTTTTGCTCGTCAATGGCGATGAATGCGCTGTTACCTTCGCAAATCTGCGAATCAGACCAACTGTAAAAGACAGGGGTATCGGCAGAAGTACAGGAACAATTCGTACTAAACGTTGCACCGGGATCTTTGCCTGCGGTCCAAAGGGGAGTATTATCTGAGTAAGCTACATCATCCACCTGTATACAGGAAAGAGAAGGATTATTAGTTGCATCAAAACTTACGAAATTAGTGTTGTTTCCGTTTTGAACATTCAGGCTGGTTAGCTGGTTAGAATAACAATACAATTGAACCAAAGATCCTAAGGCAGATACATCCAAACTTGTTATAGCATTCGTTCCGCAGCTCAAATAAGTTAAAGCTGTATTGACCGAAACATTAAGACCTGTTAAACTATTGTTATCGCAATTAAACTGGACAAGACCCGGATTGCTCTCCAAATTAATTCCGGTGATCGTATTATTCTGTACGTATAAATGAGTGAGGGAGGTATTGGAGGAAACGTCCACTGACGATATGGAATTGAAGCTCACATCGAGAAAAGTAAGATTGTTAAGGCCGGTGGTATTCACACCCGTCAACTGATTATGACTGCAATTCAAATTAGTAAGCTGTGTAAGTGCTGTTATATTCAAGCTGGTTAAATTGTTCGTATTGCAATTCAGAACCGTAATGCCTGTAAATGCTTCTATACCGGTTAAGTCATCAATGCTTAATGAAGATACATTGATTGTACCGGTATATGCTGTTGCTTCAGCACACTGAATTTCACTATCGCTGTTTGTATTAATAGCTGTATTCGCTAACAAAGCTGTCTTGAAATTAGCATCGGGAATATTTACAAAACAAAATGGTTCACCCGCCTGAAAATCGCTGAAGGAAGTGACTCCCGATACATCAATCGAGGTAGATGTGGCATTTGAAACTGCAGGATATGTCCAGTCGGGGGTATCGAATTTACCAACAATGTAATTGGCTGTGTTGCCACCGCCCACATCCACGGCAGACCAGTTAAAGGTCATGGAAGCATCGGTAAATCCCGTCCCGTTATTGGTAAAGCTCCAGAAGCGCAGCAAACTTGCCTGGTCATTGATGTTGGAATTTAAAATATCAGGGTGTGTGCCGGCAATAGTGGAAATAACAACTCCCCCGGGAGTAGTTACATTATTGAGGGTAAGATTCACGGGGGCAAAGCCGTCTGAATCGCCAATAGGGAATGTTTTTGAGAATGAACCTGCAGGATAATCAAACTGCACGTTTCCGTCCACGTACATGTCTGATGTGGCATTTAAGAAAAATGAACCGGGGGCCATGATGAGCTTATTGGGGCCGGTATGTATTTTGCCGAAGTTGAAAGAAACCTGGTCAATGATCGTCTGGTTTCCGCCCAGAGTAATTCCGGCATTGTTAAAGGGTAAGAGTACTAAGATTGCACCATTGCCATTAATGGTCTGCGGACCACTTCCGCCCATAACAAACTGGTTTAAATTAATCTGGCCATTGTTAGTTATTGAAGGTGCATTGTAAAACAAGCTGGCGGTGGCGCCATTCAGCTGGGCACCCGTGGTGACATTAAGCGATGCTGCCGGTAGCCAGGTAATGTTTCCATCAACGATCAGATCAACTCCCGGCCCGTTATTGATTGTAAGAGTACCCACCGATGCATCAAGAGTTCCTCCCGGTTCAACCACCGTTTCATCAATAGTGACACTTGTACCGATCGAAATGGTATAAGTGCTGCGAATGAATATTAATCCATTGGTAAAATCGGGTGCAATTGAAGCTGTCACCCATGCATTTCCGTTATAGATTTCCCAGTTGGAGGCAACTGCCCAGGGACCGGAGGCTGCACTGCGGTATTCGCCCGGAGCCTGCGCCTGCGCAGGAGAGAACGATAAACAGTAACATAACACGATCAGAATGGTATTCACATAGAGAATACGTGTGGAGTTGAATAACTTCATGATTTATTGTTTTTGAGAGTTTTTAATAATAACTAAAGAATAATCTTACCGGGCAGCATGCTTTGTGTTGTTATTTGCTGGAGCGATTGCCGGAAAAATCGAATCAACAAACTTAAGAATTTTTGTTTTATTTATCTGCGTTTTTTTGGTCAACAGCTTAAATCTTTTGGTTGTTTACATGAAACATGATAACCTCTTCACGTAAACACTTAAATATTACACTCAAATACTGTGAGGACGAAATCAGTAACTGGTTTTAATATTTTGCCTTTATCTCCTCAATTTAATGAGGCAATTAAATAAGAATAAGATACTGATCAATAATATAATATCCCAGGTGTATTATAATTTTATTCTAAGAATGCCACTAACCTCTTTGATCCCTCTTGCCAGTTACTTTCTAATTTTTTTTAGAAGCATCTGCCGAATGCAGTTTTCCGGACAATCCTTATTTGATAAGCTCAAATATAAAACTGCAGG
>DATEMK010000338.1:0-13855 GCA_035275625.1 Bacteroidia bacterium | reverse complement strand
AAAATTTTTTTTCCCCTTATACTTTATTATTTTAAATGGAATATTATGCGCAGCCATAAATTTTGACAAAGCGGTTTCACCCGGGTTCATGAGAAGATATTTTATTTCAAATAATTCTGAATTTGCAAAATACGCAGCCGTCCATTCATAGATCAGCGCTTTATCTATAAATGAAATAATGTAAATAACTTTTTTCTTTGTTTTCATATTGGTGAATTGTCAAAATACAATTCAACAGTTTAAATTATAATCGTGAGAAAATAAAATCTATCAGCTTATCATAGCTTATCTTACCAAGAAATTCATTCACGGCTTTTTCATCCACTATTAATTCTTTATCAATTGCCTTTTGAATTAAAAAAATAAATTCTTCATGATTCCCTGCATTGTAAATAATTTTGTTTTCTAATTCTTTTATTTCACAGTCAATAGTAGAAACCACAATTTTTTTCTGGGCAATATAATTAATAGCTTTTAAGGGAGACCGGATGCTCATCTTTTTTTCGCTCCCGGATTTGTAGGGAATAATACAAACTTCGGAAGCTTTCACATAATTTTTTAATTGAGCTGCGGGTTTAACCCCGATGTATTTAACATTTGCTTTATTTAAAATATTTTCGAACTGGTTTCTTTCAGAATGATCTGAAAACTTTTCAGGCCCGATCATAAGAATATTATGCCTGGTAAAATTTTCACTTACTTTTTCAAAAATATCGAAACTGATATCAGGCGAAAGAGTTCCGATGAAAAGTATAATTTTTCCATATTCATTTTTTATTTTATTTACCACTGATTCATCGCAAACAAATTCTTCTTTGCTCACAGCCTGGGGTATATTAATAACATGAGGATTATACTTTTTATAATGGTCCATAAATTTAGGACTTGTAGAAATGACAAGGTCAGATTTTTCAGCAAGAAAACGGTCATTCTTTTTTCCCATATATTGATCAACAACATGGTAAACAGAACGTGAAGGATGGATAAACGGATGGACTATAAATCTGAAGTAGGTAAATCTCCAAAGTAAAATATTGGTTTTGTTTTTTGGAATTTTTTTCTTCAAAAGAAATGAATTTATTGCATCATTAAATCTCACAAAAAAGCCATTCAGCAACTTCACGGGAAAAACTGTATGATAAGTCACAATAAATAAATTGTTGTTTTCCTTCCTGACAGGAACCCGCCAAAAAAATAAATTAGCGAATTTCCATTTTTCGGGCGGACCTACATAATAAACCATGCATCTTAATGACAAATTCCAGGCATAGTGCAATTGTGTATGCCAGACTTCACTCCACGCTTCGTCTGAGGTAATAATTATTACGGCTTGTTCCTTCTCAAAAGAAAATGACATTTTTTCAATGCATTAGTCAGTAAAATATTACTTTGAATTAATGCCTTCCGGCAAGGTTAGCTTTTCTATTTTGCGGGCAGTTGAAAAAATTTCTTTTTTAAATGCAAACAGTTCATACGTCTTTTTTATTATTTTTTTAATCATGCACCCGGTTTAAATACAAAGCAAACGAATTTTTGCTTATCGGGTATAAAAAACTTATTTCAATTTTTTATTGCATAATATTGCTTCCGAAAAACAGTGCCAATGAAATTATTTACTTATCATTTTCATTTTATTGAATCCTGCAATATGTGCCTTGCAGATTCAGCATTTCAAAAAATTCTTGGCAGAAGGTTAAATCAATCACAAGGGAAAAATCCTTCGGGATTGAAAGGTATTGCGACCACCATTGTTAAATGCAAAAACTGCGGATTAATATTTTCCAACCCGATGCCCGTGCCTGAAAGCATTGACCAGCATTATGGCTTACCACCTGAAGATTACTGGAAGCCCTCTTACTTTGAAAAAAATCCTCATTATTTCAAAATACAAATTGCAGCATTAAAAAAACTGAAGCCCATTGAACCCGGAATGAAATCGCTTGATATCGGGGCAGGCCTTGGTAAAGCTATGATCGCCCTGCAGGATGCAGGTTTTGATTCTTATGGTTTTGAACCTTCCCAACCCTTTTATGAAAGAGCATTGAGCAAAATGAATATTTCAAAAGAAAAATTGAAGCTGGGTTCGATTGAAGATGTAAATTATCAAAACGAGTTTTTTGATTTTATTTCATTCGGAGCTGTCCTGGAACATTTGTACAATCCGTCAGATTCTATTAAAAAAGCTTTAAGCTGGCTGAAACCCGGAGGTTTGATCCACATTGAAGTGCCGTCATCACGCTGGCTGATAAATAAAATAGCCAACATTTATTATAAGCTCCGGTGCACAGATTATGTTGCAAACATCAGCCCGATGCATACTCCTTTTCATTTATATGAATTTGATTTGAATTCCTTCAGGAAAAATGCAGAAGTTAATAATTATGAAATTTCCTGGTTCCGTTATTGGAACGGGAATACTTATTTACCTGCATTGGCTGACCCGGTTTTAAACTGGATTATGTCTAAAACGCAAACCGGGATGCAATTGGAGATTTGGCTAAGAAAAAAATAAATTTTCAGGCCGGAAGTTTTTTTATTTTTTAACAATTGCAACTTTCAATTTTCTTTCGTCCATAAAAACGCTGTATTCTTCAATTTTATCATTGTTAGCGAGAATAAAAATCATCAATTCATCCCGCACTTCATAAACGGTTGTATAAAGATGGCGGTATTGTGAAACAACTTTCACCGGAATTTTTGCTGCATTAAAAATTTTCTGAAGAAATGAAATTGTTTTTCCTAACCTTGACTGCAAATGTGTTTGAGAATTTACATCATTAAATTCGAACATCAGCGTTTCATGAGGATTTATGCTTTTGAATTGCAGCATTAGCCGGTACATAAAATAGGAAGCGCTGCCATTGAGAACCGTAAATTCTCCCGGTGAATCATTCATCACTTTTATTGAAGCTCTTTGCTTTTCAGAAAATAATTTACCCCATTCTTTATCATCATTTCTTTTTACAACTGATAATTTCGAATTAAAATAATCATTTTGAAAATTGCCCCAGCCTGTGGGAAAATCTTTTTGCGAACCGGTGCTTGGCTCATGCCACTGATGATACATCAGCACTTCCTGGTCATAAAATTTTGTTTTGATTCCTGAATCGTTGAGGCGGTGCTCAAGATCGTTATCTTCCAATCCCCAGAAACAATAAAATTCATCATAGCCCCCGATTTCTTTAATTATTTTAACCGGGAGCAATGCCAGGCCAAGCGCAAATTTTTTACTGGTTTCATAAGTTGCCGAACTGATATTTTCCCAATTTGAAAATTTCTCGGGTAAATAATACACCTGGAAAAAAGTCACACAGTCGTCTTTTGCCTGCTGGTTCAGTTTTTCAACAAAATTATTTTTGAAAATCATATCAATATCCGCAGTAAAAACAAATTCCGTTTCCGCCAGGCGTATTCCTGAATTCAAAGCGTGAGAACGATTCCAAAGCATTCCGCGCGTATCGTTGTAGATATATTTACAAAAGGAATACCGGCTGGTCATTTTCTGAACTTCCTCCTTAAAAGCATTTTCACTGCCATAATCTATAAATATGACCGTAAAATTTTTATTGGTTTGCCCGCTCAATGAGTCCAATGACCTTTTCACTCTTGCAAGATCACGGTTGCGATAGCAATAAACAATTGTAACGGGTAAATCCGTGTTCAGGCTTTCCAATGCTCTTTAATCATTTGTATTAATCAGAGTTGAGTTGAGCCAGTCAATTGCATCGAAGTACCTGGCAACTATTTTTCTTTCCGAATATAAATCTCCAACAAACGGCTTTCCTGAATATTCCTTTATCCAAATAGCTGATTTGCTTTCTTTATATTCCTTCGCGGTAAAACATACTTTATTTTTGAAAGGCAAAGCATCGAACTCATAAATATTTTCAATAGTACAACGATCCCGGTCTGTAAAGGAAATAAAAAGATTGTCAAAATTAATCCGGTTAATTCTCCTGATCCATTTCTTCTTTGCATCCGCTTCCGTTTTATAATGCAAAAAATGAATTTCAACACCATCCAAAATTCCCAAAGGATACCATTTCTTAGCTCTTAAAATATTTGCCTCTTCATACATTGATTTTTCAATGAATTGCAAGTCGATAGATAAAAATAATTCGAGATCCTTCAGAAATTTAATGTAACACGGTGCGTAAAAAAACAACCCGACCGTGGGCGTTAAATATTGAATTCCCATGTCTTCGTAAACAGTGCTTCCCCAACAATTACTGGATATGATGGTAAAAGTTTTGTTTTTTAACTGGTGATTCAGCCTCTTTTTATTTTTCCATTCAGATAACATACCGGGAACCAATTAATCAATTGATATTTTTTAACTGACTATTTTTATTTTTCAAATGTAACATGCATTTGAAGATAAGCTTGCTTTTATTAATTAAAGATAAGTTTTTAAAGGGCTGATAAGGTGAATTAAATAATAATTTCAATAAAGTAAAGTCATACCCGGTATGCTGGTAATAAGTCAGCAACAGTTGTTCTTTCGTTGAAGCCATTAGCCTGTTAAAATAAAATTCAGGAAACGCTGCTGTTTTCTGATTGGCCGCAGTTAACCTTTCCACCCATTGAAAAGACTTTTGAATGTACATATCTGTGAATTCAAATTGTGATTTCATAAGTGAGCAATGCAGCTGCTCCTCATCTTTTGAAGGCGTTATTCCTAAATATTCCAGCTGCAATAATCTTGCAACATTGGCAAATGCCTGCTGCTGATTTTTTTTATGGAAGCTTATCTGGTCCTCATGATTCCTGTAAAAAAGTAATGCTTTTCCAATGTTTCCTAAAGCTCCGAGATGGCTGCATTTTACCCAAAGTTCGTAATCCTGCGCATACAATAATTGTTCATTATAATGCAAGGCGTGTTTTTCTAAAAAAGATTTACGAATCATAACCGAGGGATGGGCAAAACAGGAACAACAAAGAAAAGCAACCTTCAATTCGTTTTTTTCGAGTGGAAATTCTAATATTTCTTTTTCTTTTAAAAACTTTACCCAGGTTCCGCACACGCATACATCTGTATTTTTGTCAAGAAATTTAACCTGTTCATTTAACCGTTCAGGATGACTCACATCGTCAGCATCCATCCGGGCGATGTATGCTCCTTTTGCAAGAGTAATTCCTTTATTGAGGGTTTTAGTCAGACCGATATTTTTTTCATTGTCCACTAAAACAATTCTCGGATCATTATAAGAAAGAATTATTTCACGGCTTGAATCCGTTGAACAATCATTAAAAACCAGGAATTCAAAATCGGAAAAGGATTGTTTAAGCATGCTTTCAATGGCTTCTTTTAAATATTTTTCACCATTATAAACACTCATCAGGATGGTAACTTTCGGGGTGGTCATCTTTGCATTAATTTATTTTAAAAGAATGATTTTCCATCCACATTGAAAGTACCAGCAATTGCCATGTTTTATAATCATCCTGCTGAATCATTTTTTGAATTATTTCAAAAGGCAAAACCGAAAATATTTTTTTGTTTTTATCATTAAGAAAATCTCTTTTTAATGCGGCTACAGATTTTAATTTGAGCCAATGATTAACAGGAGCGCCAAATCCCTGTTTTTTTCTATTCAGTATTTCAGCCGGCAGCCATTCACGCAAAGTATTTTTTAATATGATCTTATCCGTCTCGTTACTGATTTTCATAGTATAAGGCAGGCTGATACAAAACGAGGCAAGGTCAACATCCAGGAACGGAGACCTCAGCTCAAGGTTGTTTGCCATCGAAGCCCTGTCGGTTTTCACCAGGATATCACCGGGCATATAGTTTTCAATATCCATCCTGATGGCATCATCCACGGTGTTAGTAAATTTATTTTTTAAAATGCTTTGCTGGGATTCAATACTTAATTTTTGAATTTCCTTATCGTCAAAAAATGCGAGCTGCGCCAGGTGCTGCTGTGCAATAAATGTCTTATTTTTTATTTGATCAGATTGGTTAAGCTGGTTGCGGATTTTTTCATAAACATTTCCTTTTGTTAAAGAAAGTATAACTTTTAAAAATTGCGAAATCATTTTATCCGCTGCATTATTCTCACTTTTTTTTTGCAGGTTCAATAAAGGCCGGTACCATGATGTATAGCCTCCCAGCATTTCATCACCGCCATCACCCGTTAACACTACCTTATGATATTTGCCCGCGTATTTTGAAATCAGGTAAGTTGGAATATTGGAAGAATCAGCAAAAGGTTCATCATATACATTTTGCATTTCGAGCAACAGTTCACCGATATCTTCGTGCTTATCTTCAAGCACCACATGCTCTGTATTATATTTTTCAGCAATTATTTTCGCAAAAGGCAATTCATTCGCACCCTGTTCAAATGCAAATGCAAACGTATTTAATCCCTGTTTTAAGCCGGAAGCAGCCGCTACCACTGAGCTTGAATCCAATCCACCACTCAAAAAAGCCCCTACAGGAACATCCGCTACTAATTGTTTTTCCACTGCTTCAGTAAATAATTTTTTAAATTCTGTTTCTGCTTCCTGCAGGGAAATCTTATGATCGGTCTGCGGAAGCTCCCAATATTTTTCAACTTTTAACCTGCCCTGTTTAAGAGTGAGAATATGTGCCGGGGGCAAGGTAAAAATATTCTTGTAAACAGTCTGATGCGGATGGATGTACAAATATTTCAGGTAATGGTCCAGGGAATTTTTGTCTAATACAGGCTCCACTAACCCGCTGGCAATAATTGCTTTTATTTCAGAGGCGAAAATAAATTCATTGCGTTTGCCGTAAGCATAATAAAAAGGCTTTTCACCAAAACGGTCCCGGGCACAAATCAGTTCCTTCTTTTCTTCGTTCCAGATAGCCAAAGAAAACATGCCGGGAAGATGCTGAAGAAAATGGCGGTCATATTTTTCATACAAAGCAAGAATGACTTCTGTGTCAGATTTGGTGGAAAAGGGATAGTCTTTTAATTGTTCCCTGATTTTTTTATAACCATAAATTTCCCCGTTAAAAATAATGGCCGTATTTTTTGAATTATTAAACATGGGCTGATGGCCGCATTCTAAATCTACAATGCTCAGCCTGCGATGGCCGAATGCACATTGATCAAAAAAAAAGGAACCTTCGCCATCCGGCCCCCTGTGACGGAGTGAATTCATCATTGCAAAAAGATTCTCCCTGTAACCGGAAACCGATTCAGCAATTATTCCTGCTATTCCGCACATATTTTTTTATAAATAATTTCAGTTGGAGGAAAGAAAATGCTTTTCTATAAAAATTTTTAAAAATTGCTCCATAAAGTAAACAATTCACCTTCAGGAGCAGTGTAACCTGTTTTCCGGTTGGATTCATTCAGCTTTTTAAAATTTTTGCACCATGAAAATGTACTTGCAACAATTTCATCATTCAATTCAATCGGTTCCGGAATTGTTGCCGCATGATAATGGATGTGCATTCGCAGCTTTCCCGGTTCTTTAAGAACACGTTTTATTTCAAGCGCAGTTTTTTGAAAATCATTAACATGGTCTATCGCATTTACAGAAATTATTGCATCGAAAAAATGATCAGGCAATGGCATTTCCTCTGAAAATGCATTTACAAATTTTATACGTTCATAATAATGCAAAGGATAACCCGCTGAAACATACCTGCCCCACAAAGGATCAAGCGCATAAAGCTCACAATCCTGGAAAACCAGCGCGCTTGGAATACCTCCGGAACCGACATCAAGCAGCTTTTGCCCCCTGAACGCATTTTTCTCTAATTGCAAATCAAGCAGGTACTTTACTTCCTGGTGCAGTTTCATCCACGTAAGAATGGCGCTGTGCTGAATATTGTTGGTTTTAATTTTTTCATTTTCTTTTGGAGAAGGTGTTTCGTATAATTCAATTTCTCCGTTATACCAGCGCACAAAATCATCAATGCTTTTTTTCCAAAAGTCAACTTCGGCTTCATTTTTATCATGTGATGCAACCGGAATATTATTTACCAAACTTAATTTTCTCAATATTCTTTTAATCATTTGGGTGGCGAAAAATCTTAATTTTAAGACAACATTATTTTTCAGCGAAATTATTCAATTAATCAACAGGTTTCAGATAATAGTACTTTATATGAATGAAATTCATACTTTTTGCTTATAGAATCACTGTCATAAGCATTCAATAATCACGGATTTTGTAATTCAAGACAAGGATTTCACGCGGAGGCCGCGGAGAAGCAGGGAACGCTGAGAAGAATAGTTATGGATTTTTTTAAACTGATTTCTCCGTGAACTCTGCTCATCTGTTTACTCTGCGTGAAATAAAAAAAATTCAACTTTAAATTTTGAAAAACTGAAATATCGTACAGATTTTTTCCTGATAAGTGTGGTTGCTTTGAAAAATCTTGTAGGTTTGAACAAAATGTTTTAAGCTGATTTATGCACCCGCAGTTTTTACCCTATTTAGTTGATCCTGTAACGAAGGAACCGTTGCAAATAGAGGCCGTTTCTGTAAAAAATGATTGTATTGAAACAGGGTTCCTGGTTTCTTCAACAAACAGGTACCCGATTATAAGAGGTATTCCGCGGTTTGTGGAATATGAAGAGCAGGGTTATTCAAAAAACTTCGGATACCAGTGGCGCAAATGGCCCCGCATCCAGTTTGAAGCTGAAAACAAGGGCAAGCCCATGGAAGGTCATACGAAGAAAATGTGGGAGCTGATTACCGGTCATACTGATACTGATTTTCGTTTGGATGGCCAAATGGTTTTAGACATGGGTTGTGGTCCGGGAAGATTTACAGATGTGGCGCGGTCAAAAGGAGCAAAGGTGATTGGAATTGATTTCAGCCTTGCGGTGGAAGCTGCGCACGAAAATTTTAAGAACGATCATGATACGTTGATTATCCAGGGAGATGCATTGAATCTTCCCTTAAAACCCGGAAGCATGGACGGGGCTTTTTCGATTGGCGTTTTGCATCACACACCTGATCCTGCAACGGGGGTGAAGGAGGCTGCCGGTGTTTTAAAGGATCATGGCTGGTTCGGGTTATGCGTGTATGAGAAAAACGGTTACTATGATAAACCAATGGTTCAGTTCTGGAGAATTGTTTTCAAAAAATTGTGGCGTTATTTTAAACATTACCCGCCATTGATTTATTCTTATTTTACGGTATATGTATTAAGCCCTTTGGCGCCCATTCCTCTTTTGGGAAGGCTTGCCTGGGTTCCTTTTCCTTATATTCGCCTTGCTGATAAGCGATGGTCTTTGTTAGATACTTTTGACAGCATAACACCATCTTATCAATCTGCACATTCGCCTTACGAGATTTTTCAGTGGTTTAAGAAAAACGGTTTTTCTGAAATTGAACCTACCAATTGGGGAACAGCTTCGTGCAAAGGGGTGATCAGAAAATAAGTAGTCAGTTGGCAGTTGGCAGTTGGCAGTTGGCAGTTGGCAATTGTCTGTGGTTTTGTTAAGGTTTTGGAGTGCAGTTTTTTTTACAGCCTTATCCAGTTTTCGGGGACAAGGTCTTTGGTGTCGGCTTCGTACTTGTTAAACCATTTACGCGGAGCGATAACTATTTTATCCGGGTTATTATTCAGCCATGCGCCCCACCAGCTAAAACTGCTGTTGGCAACTACGTTGTGACGGCACAAGCTCATGAGGCGTAAGTCTTCATAATTTTTGTCAGCCTGGTTATGATCCACATAAGTGACGGGGTGATTTAAACGGATGTTTTCTTTTACCCACTGATGATCATCTGAAAAAACAAAGAAGTGCGGACCAGAAAATTTTTCTGCAATGTGTGCCGCGGCAGACTGGTAATATTCAATGCTGATGGTTCCCAATACATCCTGCGTGACAGTATCTTTTACATAATCAGCCCTGCGGATGTGCATGCTGACAGCATTTGTGCTCTTCATTTTTTGAGATACTTCAAGGTCTTTTCCCGCAAGCTCGTTTTTTACCGCACATTCTTTTCTTATTATCCCTTCGATTTCTTTAAAGTATTTTTCTGTCTGCCAATATCCGTCAAGATAGCTGTTATCAGGGGCATTCAGGATTTCAGGAAAGAAATGAAAGCCCGGTTCAATAATCATACGGTATTTTCCTTCCTCTCCTTTTATTTTGGATGCGAGCTTTGAAGCAATCCCTTTAGGAGTGGCTGAAAATTTTTCAATTTCTTTTCCTGTTGCAATGTTTTCTATAACGTTCAATGACTGAAGGCTGTACTTGTGGAGCTTATAATAAGTATGAAAGCCGGTGGTGTCAAGCTTTAATTCAGTATTGTTTTTTATGGCGAGGTGGCGGCCGAGGGCGTACTGGAAGAGCTGATTGCCTAAGCCGCCTATGAGTTTTACGATGATCATTCGTTGGGTTTAAGGTTTAAGGAGCCACTAATTACACTAATTACACTAATTACACTAATTACACTAATTAAAATATTCGTGTCAATTGGTGTAATTCGTGGCATTGGTTTAAGGTTTAAGGTTGGGTTACCACTTGGCGGATTTGCGGAGGATGCCGTCTTTTTTTGCGAAGGCGACATCGCATGAACCCAATGCTCCGTCATACGGCCTTCTTAAAAATGCAGCGAATTCATACGGAACATAATTTCTTTCCGCCATAAAATTAAATATGTCAGTGAAATCGGGCATACCGGGTGAGTCTTCAAATTTGAACATAGCGGTTTCGAGGAGGTAGATTTCTGTTTTGCCGAAGGTTTTGGAGGCTCCTCTTAATGCCTCAATTTCAAAACCCTGTATGTCGAGCTTTATGATGTCAGGAATTTCCATTTCACCGGAAGTAATGAGATCATCAATGGAAATGACCTGTACGTCTTTTTGCTTATTCGTTCTGATCAATTCCTCATCGCGGTTGTACATGAAGGTGGAGCCGCCTATGTAATCTGAAACGGTGAAGGTGAGCACTTCTTTTTTGGCGCCCAGCCCGGAAAGAAAGTATTTTGAATCTTTAAACTCGTTGCAGAATTTTTGCAGGTAGGGTTTTAAATCTTCGTTAGGCTCAATCAAAATACATTTTGCACCGGGATAAATTTTTTTAATGGTGCGGCTTACAGAGGTGGTGTTTGCTCCCCCGTCAAGGAAGGTGCGGCATTCCACCCCGCGGTATTTGACTCCTTCAAATAAAGGGACGAATCCCATAGGACGGTCGGGCGAATTGGGCGGGAGCTTAATGCGCCTGATGTCGTAACCGAGATCGTTGCGGATAAAATTTTTTATAAAAGTTTTCATGGTATGATTAAAGGAGTACGAATAGATGCGAATTAACAAATTTTATTATTAATGAAACGGAGTAGCAGTATTTTCAAAAGATTTATGAACGATAAAGTATAAGGTTTTTCATTATTTCGATATTCCGCAATTGATTATTGTAGTTCCGCAACCAATTACAATGATTCCGCTACGGAAAGAACACCCACCACAAGCAAATATGGCCAGCCCGTCAGACAAACTATATTTATTTTTCAATAATATGTTTGATTCTCTGAGTTACTGTCCAATAAGGCTTAAATCACTATGCGACAAAACGCTATAACTGAACTTTTTTCAGCATGCATTGCGTTATATTTTTGTACCGTGGAAAAGTGTCCGATCAACATTAAGTAATTTAATAAAATGAAATTTCATAAGCTGTTCCGGCATCTTATAACAAAACAGAATTTATACTTCTAAATCTAAAAATCATGAAAAAATCTACAAGTCTTATCATCGTATTTGCACTGCAAACTTTCTTCTGTTTAAACTCTAATGCGTCCGATTATTACTGGGTGAACGGTACAGGCAATTGGAATGACTATGGGAACCATTGGGCAACTACTTCTGGCGGATTGATTTTTCACACGCAAAACCCGACCCCTAATGATAATGTGTTTTTTGATGGAAATTCGTTTGCCGCTACAGGCGATACAGTTTATGTAAACGTTGATCCCGCTTTTTGCAAAACAATGGATTGGAGTACTGTTCAGAATAACCCTGTTTTTTGGAATATAGCGGGAGGAGATTATTTAAATATTTTCGGATCACTGATACTGTCTAAAAATATGGCCTGGAATTTAGGAGGTAATATATCTTTTAAAGCTACCACAACCGGCCATATTTTCAAAACAAATAACCTCGAACTGATTTCTTTTCAGAGCGGATCAATACAATCAACTTTTCGATTTGACGGGGTAGGAGGAGAATGGACTATCCTTGATACATTGCATACATCCGGTAATCAGAATCATATTATATTAGACATAAACTATGGTTCAGTAATTTGTACTCACAATTTTATTTCCGGGGTTTCATTTTTTTTTGCGACCGGCAATGTTGATTTCGATTCCACAGTAATTCATTGCGTAGCTGCTTTTGTAGGCACACTTTTAACACAAGGTTTTGCAACTGCTGAAATACACTGCCAAACACATTTTGATGGTGGCTCTAATAATATCTTTGATTTCATCAGTTGTGAGCTATTTACCGGAGATGTCAGTACTGTAAACCACTTAAGAGTTTATGCTCCGGGCCCGAGCATAAATATAACGGGTGATAACAATCATTTTAAGGATGCAATAATCCACGGCTCCATTTATGGCTCTGGTAATTATCCAACGAATTATTTTGGAAAATTAATCGTTATAGAGGGAGGGTTCAGCTTTGGTTCAAATTGTGAAATAGATACTCTGTTTTTAGGCTGTCCGGGAGGAACGATCAATATCAATCCGGTTGATACCGTTAAAATCAATAACCTGCTTACTGTAAGTTCCTCAGCATCTAACCCGGTTAATATTAATGGTGGAACAATTCTAATGGATTCAGGAACGGTATGTTTTGACAATATATATTTCCAGAATACTTATGCAGGCGGAGGAGCAACCTTTTACGCGGGCGCTAATAGTTTTAATTTAGGGAATACGACAGGATGGATTTTTTCGAGCTGTACGCCTGCCATCAGTAATGTGTGGCCCGGAGATGCTAACTATGACTTGACCTGCGATAACGTGGACCTGCTGAATATCGGAATAGCCTTTAATGAAACAGGACCCACAAGACCGGGAGCAAGCCTTGCATGGGTTGCACAACCTCAAGTGGACTGGAGTTCCCAGTTTATAACTATGTTAAATGTAAAGCATGCCGATTGTGATGGTAATGGAGTTGTAAATGCTGCTGATACCTTAGCTGTTTCGCAAAACTATGGGTTGACCCATCCTTTTCGACTTGGAGGTTCAAACAGTTCGCTTTCATCCGGACCTTCGTTATATTTTGATCTCACAGGAATAAATTTATCTCCGGGTAGTTCTGTAAGTATTCCACTAAATTTAGGCACCTCGACTTTAGTGGGAAATGGTTATGGAATTGCGTTTACAATTCACTATGATCCTGCCATGGTGCAGGCGGGAAGCATGTATATGGATTACACTACTTCATGGTTAGTGAGCGCACCAGACTACATTCATTTAGAAAAAGATTTTTCTGCTGCCGGTTATTTTGATATGGGACTTTGCAGAACTAATCATCAGTCAACTTATGGGTATGGAACTATTGCAATGCTGAATTTTACAGTATCAAACACTGCTTCAGGATTATTTACATTATCCTTTGAAGATGTAAAATCAATAACTGATTTAGGAATTGACATTCCGGTAAGCCCGCAACCCGTATCAGTTCCAACAGGAATTAACGAAATTACAAATACTGATGCTTTCACTGTTTATCCCAATCCGGCTACTGATTTTATTTATCTTCCATCAGGAAATAATTCAATGCGGCAAATAGAAATTTTTGACAGGATAGGACAAAAAGTTTTAAATATTTTTTCAAAAAATGAATCCGAAGTTAACATTGGAAACCTCGGTAACGGAATTTATTTTATTAAATTATCCGGTGATG
>DATEMK010000337.1:0-3056 GCA_035275625.1 Bacteroidia bacterium | reverse complement strand
AAAGTCCGGGTGAAAAGTTCAGAAAGGAGGAAATAGTATGAAGCCATTATCAAAAATAATTTTTTCCTGCTTTATTTTACTCATTGTATGTTCAAATTCATTTTGCCAATATTTTACAATTAAAGGAAAGCAATTTTATGATGGAAATGATGATCCTTTTTATCCGGTTATTATGAACTATTCTCCGAGGCTAACATATAATACCTATCCCCCGTCTGTGCCTGCAGAATTAGATTTCCATCCTCATTCTAATTATGGCAGCACTATCGGGTTTGAAAATCCAAATGGCCCGCTGGCAGTTCTTTACGATTTCCGGGAAATTGATTCTTTGGGTTTTAACACTGTCCGGATTGGAGCCGGATTAAACCGTTATAATGCTGCCAGGGATTCCACACCATGTGATAGTATAATTTCCGGTCCATTATTCACAATTGATTGGTTTCTTGATATGAATGGCGATCACAATGAGTGTTTTGCCATTCAGCCTCCTTATTCAAGTGACAGTTCTGTTAATCTCAATATGTTTTTATATCTTCAAAAGCTAAATGACCTTATTGCACTGGCGGACTCGGCAGGTTTAAAAGTAATTCTACTCACTGCTGATGGTTATGGATTATTTCAAGACCAGGCTGCGGTTGATGATTACGAGGCATTTTTGGAAGTACTTACAGATTACTTTAAAACCAATACAACCATCATGGCTTATGACCTGGACAATGAACCAAATGTGAAAGACGGTGGTGCTGGAATCTATTTCAGGCCAAAAAGTGAGGTTTGCAATTATACCCGTCAATTATATGACGCAATAAAATACGGCTCTGACCCTAATCACCTCATTACAATCGGAGGAAGTGATATATTTAACTGGGACCCGGAAGTTATGAAAACGGATTTCGTTTGTTTCCATATATACCCCTGGCCGGATTTTCTTGTTGATTTTGCAATTAATAATTCCCAGGCAGATGTAGTGGAGCATGGTATTAACAGAATGCTCGGACAAATTTACTGGGCGACTAATCATGTACAGCGCCCATGGATTTTAGAAGAAACAGGATTTACTTCACGAAGCACGAATGCTGATTGGTTATGTTTCGGAATGCACGGGGATTATACCGGTCTTTCGAATCATCTCTCCTCTTTTTTACCTTATGCCAAAAATTGCGTTTCAGGTTTTGCATGGTGGGGGTTCCAGGATGACTTTATGGGAACCCCGCCACCCGCTATACCATGTGACCCAAACCTTAAATCATCAGATTCTTGGAGACAACGTTTCTGGGGCCTGATTCAAACAGGCGATCCTGATTCGACAACAGGAAGCTATACATCACCTGTTATGTTACGGAAACAACCTGCCTGCAGCACCTTTACCGCTTTTGACTGGAATACAACTCCCTCTGCCTGCACGATGCCCCCTGATTATTATGATCCGAACCAGAATGCTACTGTTCATAACACTTCTCTTTATCATTCTGTAAGCGGGTACGTTAAAGATGATAACCAGCAGCCTATAGAAAATGCTGTGGTTTGGGGTGTTAATTATGTTAAAACTATTTTGGGGGCCCCAGATGTTTATGTTCATAACTGGATTTATACCTATACTGATTCTAGCGGGAATTTTGAATTAGTTCCTTACACTCCTTTGTATGATCTTCCAACGGATATTTCTATAGCGTGTATCAGGGGCGCAGCTTCCAGTTCCAAATGGTTTGAGGAAGGGCAACCGCCATGGCAGTGGGAAACCGGTAATTTCCAGATGACTGATAGTGTTGGTGATATATATATTGAGAAAAAACACTTTGATTATGATGAAACGGTTAACAATGTTACAGTAGCATCAGGCAACACAAGAAATTTTAGAGGATGGAACAGCATTACAGTGAACAATACCAATATTTACGGAACAAGCAATATCAGGGCAAGGCAGGAAATAAACATAAACCATGAATTTCATGCAGACACCTCAAGCGAAGTCCATATTTTTACTGACGAAACTTTTCACAACTGTGATAATTTCAGCTCTTTCACCCGCCTTGCCGCCCCAAACGGGCAAGGTAGCAGTGAAGCCGGATTGACCGGGGCAATTGAATTAACTTTTAAAGAAAGAAAAGATAAACCTTTTAACGTGTCAATCATTCCCAATCCGAATAAGGGAATTTTTACCGTTGATCTCGGAAGTAATACCTTTTCAACACCGGTAGCAATAGAAATAAAAAATCCTGTTGGCGAATCCTTAAAAAAAATAACTACCTTAGACAATAATTTCACTATTGATTTAAGCGCTGCATCCAAAGGAATTTATTTTATTCAAGTAAAATCACAATATGGCTCAGCAACAAAAAAAATAATCATCAACTAAAACTTAAAAAAATGAGAAAGCAAATATTAGTTACAATATTCATATTATTAACAAAACTAAGTTTCAGTCAATGGCAATGGGCTAAGCAAATAGGAGGTACCACCGCTACAGTTGGTTTCGCTGTATTGGATGCCAATAATAATATTTATTGTACAGGAAGATTTTATGCACCGAACTGTTATTTCGATACTGACACCCTTTTTGCAAATGGGATGAATGACATTTTTCTCGCAAAATATGATGCCTCGGGCAACGAGCAATGGATAAAACAAATCGGGGGTTTAAATGTTTCATTGTTTGATACTGAAACGCCATGTTTTATACTCATTGATAACACAAACAATTTTTTCTATTTTACAGCCAGGTTTTATGCAACCGTAAATATTGATTCTTATTCTCTCACTTCAACAGGCGGATATGATATACTTGTGGCGAAATTTGATTTATCAGGAAATTGCCAGTGGCTTAAAAAGATTGGCAGCGGCAGTGATGAGAATGGCGCTACAATGGCTTTTGACTCTAATGGGGATATTTTTTGTGCAGGACATTTAGGCTCCAATGGCCTGGTAGATACCTTTAATGTGACAGGTGGAGGATTTTTAACAAAATTTGACCCCAGCGGAAACTTTTTATGGGCACGCAATGAAATGACCGGGGGATATCCAACCTCCATAAAAATTGTAAGCAATGAAATTTTAAC
>DATEMK010000336.1:0-6592 GCA_035275625.1 Bacteroidia bacterium | reverse complement strand
CCCTGATAATAGTGCCCAAATTAAAATCAGAAAACAAAGATTCACCACAGGAAAGCTCCGGTCCTCCGGGCGCTGAAAAAAGTATAATGACTGTCAGCGGCTATGTCGTTAAGCCCGAAAAGTTGGACAACATTGTCCGCACCTCCGGAACTGTTGTTGCTTTTGAAGAAGTAGATCTTGTATCAGAAACATCCGGGCGTATTATAAAAATTTATTTTACCGAAGGAAGCCATGTTAAAAAGGGCGATTTGCTTATTAAGATTAACGATGAAGACCTCCAGGCACAGCTGAAAAAAACTGAATTGCAAATAAAGCTTGCAGAAGGGCAGGAGGGAAGACAGAATCAATTATTAAAGATAAGTGCCACCAGCCAGGAAGAATATGACATTGTTATGAACCAGCTTGGTTCCATGAAAGCTGACAGAGATATAATAAAGGCGGCAATCAATAAAACTGAAATCCGTTCACCCTTCAACGGAGTAATTGGTTTGAAGTATGTGAACGAAGGAAGCTACGTATCACCTTCCACTCGAATTGCATCTGTTCAAAATATCAACCCGGTTAAAGTTGATTTTTCAATTCCTGAAAAATATTCCGGGATGGTATTAAAGGGCGATGAGGTAAATTTCAGCAGTGAAGCGACATCACAACAATTCACAGGAAAAGTATTTGCCATTGAACCAAAAATTGATCTCACCACCCGGACGCTTCAAATTCGCGCCATTTGCGATAACCAAAATGAAAAAATAATGCCCGGTTCATTTGCAAAAATAGAATTGCGTTTAAAAGAAACAACTGATGCATTGATGATTCCCACGCAAGCTTTGATCCCGGTATTGAAAGGTCAGACGGTGTTTATCTGCAAGGATGGTCTTGCCCAATCCGTCCCGGTAAAAACCGGGGTGAGAACAGATGCAAAAGTTCAAATAACGGAGGGGATATCCGCAAACGATACCATCATCACAACAGGGATTAATTCTCTCAAGCCAAAAGCTCCGGTGAAAGTGATTGTTAAATAAAAAGTAGAAAGCAGAAAGTAGAAAGCAGAATCAGAAAGTAGAAATGGAAAAGGCTCGAAGGTTTGAAGATTTAATAGTGTGGCAGAAGGCACATAGTTTTGTTCTTGAAGTTTATTTGATATCCAAATCCTTTCCGCGTGAAGAAATTTATGGCTTAACGTCACAATTAAGAAGAGCTTCTGTATCTGTGCCATCAAATATTGCGGAAGGGTTTAAACGTTCCGGGGCAATGGACAAAATAAAGTTTTACAATATTGCCCGGGCTTCATTGGAAGAAGCAAAGTATTTATTAATTCTTTCAAAAGATTTAAAATATGGAGGTACACATTTATTGATTTCAGTTGCAGAAGAAATTAGCAGGCTATTAAATGCATTGATTAAATCCATAAAAAAAGTTTAATTACCATGCCAACCTGTTTCTGCTTTCTACTTTCTACTTTCTGCTTTCTACTCTTTTAAAAAAAAATGAGCCTCTCCTCCGTCAGCATTAAACGTCCCGTACTCGCCATTGTAATGTCGCTTACAATCATCCTTTTTGGAATGATTGGCTATAATTTTCTTGGAATAAGAGAATATCCTTCCATTGATCCGCCTATTATCACTGTACGCACAAGCTATACAGGTGCCAATGCAGAGGTAATGGAATCGCAGATCACCGAGCCGCTTGAAAAAGCAATCAATGGAATTGCAGGCATCCGCAATATTTCATCAGCAAGCAACCTGGGCTCCAGCAATATCACCGTTGAATTTAATCTTGACGCTAACCTGGAAGCCGCGGCTAACGATGTACGTGATAAAGTTGCGCAGGCTTTGCGCCAATTGCCGCAGGATATTGATGCGCCACCGGTGGTAACAAAATCAGATGCAAACTCCGATGCTATTATTTCCCTCACTATTCAGAGCGATACTAAAAACCAGTTAGAAGTAAGCGATTATGCAGAAAATGTAATTGCAGAACGGTTGCAGACAATTCCCGGTGTTAGTACAGTACAGATTTGGGGACAGAAAAGATATGCCATGCGCATTTGGATGAACCCGTCAAAACTGGCATCACTGGGACTCACACCTCTTGATGTGAAAAATGCTCTCGACAGAGAAAATGTGGAATTGCCCTCAGGAAAAATTGCAGGAAATACTACCGAGCTGATAGTTAAGACGGCCGGCAAACTTAGAACAGCAGATGAATTTAACGACCTTATAATTTCCTCTGATGGAGAAAATACAATCCGGTTAAGCGATATCGGTTATGCAAACCTGGGTCCTGAAAACGAAGAAACAATATTAAAGGAATCCGGTGTTCCCATGGTTGCTGTGGCAGTGGTTCCGCAACCCGGATCCAATTACATTGAAATTGCAGACGAGTTTTACAAACGCGTGGATCAAATCAAAAAAGATATTCCCGATGATTACAAATTAGGTATTGCGCTTGACAATACACGTTTTGTAAAGCAATCTGTAGAAGAAGTAGGAGAAACATTATTAATTGCAATTACACTGGTAATTCTTATCATTTATTTGTTTTTCCGCGACTGGATTATTGCGCTTCGTCCGCTGATTGATATTCCTGTTTCGCTGATAGGCGCATTTTTTATCATGTACATATTTGGGTTTTCCATTAATATTTTGACGCTGCTTGCCATTGTACTTGCAACAGGTTTGGTGGTGGATGACGGTATTGTTGTCACAGAAAATATTTATAAAAAAGTGGAAGCGGGAATGAAACCGATGGAAGCTGCTTTCAAAGGTTCGGCAGAAATTTTCTTTGCTGTTGTTTCCACATCCATTACACTCGCTGCTGTATTTCTTCCCATTATTTTTCTCCAGGGATTTGTCGGAAGATTATTCCGGGAATTTGGAATTGTGATTTCAGGAGCTGTGCTGATTTCTGCTTTTGTTTCGCTGTCGCTCACGCCAATGCTGAATGCAAAACTGTTAAGAAAAAATAAGGAGCATGGAAAATTTTATAAAAAGACGGAACCATTTTTTGTCTGGCTCAATAATTCTTATGAAAACCTGTTAACGCGTTTTATGAGCAGGCGATGGCTTGCTGTGCTGATAATTTTTATTTCATTCGGATTAATTTTTCTCATTGGTAAAAACCTGCAATCAGAGCTTGCTCCGCTGGATGACCGCAGTTTTATGCGCATGTCGGTAACAGCGCCTGAAGGTTCCTCTTATGAATTCACCAATGCCTATATGGATAAAGTGGTTCAGTTTATTAATGATTCTGTTCCGGAGAAAAGAGTTTGTCTTACTGTAACGGCTCCGGGATTTACAGGCTCCGGTGCTGTAAATACAGGTTTTGTAAGGCTGGTGTTGAAAGATCCCGCGTTGCGCAAACGTTCGCAGCAGGTGATTGCTGATTATATGACGGCAAACCTGAAACGTTTTCCGGAAGCAAGAGCATTTGTATTGCAGGAACAAACTATTTCGGCCGGTGGTGGAGGCAGCCGCGTTGGATTTCCCGTTCAATATGTTTTGCAGGCGGAAAGTTTTGAAAAGCTTCGCAAAGTAGTTCCTGAGTTTTTAAACGAAGTCAATAAAAATCCCGTTTTCCAGGGAAGCGATGTAAATTTAAAATTTAATAAACCTGAATTGGATATCACCATTGACCGCGATAAAGCGCGTTCGCTCGGAGTATCCGTAATGGATATTGCACAAACAATGCAGCTTGCTTTCAGCGGGCAGCGTTTTTCTTATTTTGAAATCAATGGAAAGCAATACCAGGTTATCGGGCAGTTTGACCGTATTAATCGCGATGAGCCAATGGATTTGAAATCTCTTTTTGTGAGAAATAACCGCAATGAATTAATTCAATTGGATAATGTGGTGGAGGTGACCGAGCAAAGCAGCCCTCCGCAATTGTATCATTTTAATCGCTATGAATCAGCCACCATTTCAGCGGGGCTTGCTCCGGGAAAGACGATTGGTGACGGTATTGAGGAGATGAATAAAATTTCTGAAAAAGTTTTGGACGAATCATTCAGCACTGCGCTCAGCGGAGCATCACGTGATTTTGCAGAAAGCTCCTCCAATATTTTATTTGCATTTATACTGGCATTAATTTTAATTTACCTTGTTCTTTCTGCGCAATTTGAAAGCTTTGTTGATCCGTTTATCATTATGCTCACCGTTCCCCTTGCTATGGCAGGAGCATTAATTTCATTATGGTTGTTTGATAAGACGTTAAATATTTTTTCACAAATAGGAATCATCATGCTGGTAGGATTAGTAACAAAAAACGGAATTTTAATTGTTGAATTTGCAAATCAGCAGCGTGAACAGGGATTGCAAATGATGGAAGCGATCAAAATAGCTTCCGTTGCACGATTCCGCCCTATCCTCATGACCAGCCTTGCAACCATGCTTGGTGCTTTACCCATTGCGCTCGCATTAGGAGCCGGAGCAAAAAGCCGTGTATCAATGGGAATTGTAGTAATTGGCGGTTTGTTGTTTTCGCTTATCTTAACATTATTTGTAATTCCTGCCATGTACACGTATTTATCGCGGAATAAAAAATTTGAAAAGACAGAAGACCAATGAAGAAATTTCTTTTCATAATAATTTTAATATGTGTTGTGCAAACACTTTTCGCCCAGGAAAAATTAACGCTTCAGCAAGCCATTGAAACCGGTTTGAAGAATAATTACTCTATCATCATTGCAAAAAACGAATCTGAAATGGCAAAAAATAATGCCACGTTAGGAAATGCAGGAATGTTGCCGCAAATCAATCTTGGTCTCACACAAAACAACAGTGTTACGGATACAAAACAAAAATATTCAACCGGCTCAGAAGTAAACCGAACTGGCGCAACTTCAAATTCTTTGAATGCGTATGCAGCTTTAGACTGGACAATTTTTGACGGCTTTAAAATGTTTGCCGCTTATAATAAATTAAAAGAGTTGAACACATTAGGTGATTTACAGGCGCGTCAAATAATTGAAAATACAGTTTCAGAAATCATTTCCGCTTATTTTGACATTGTAAAACAACAGGCGCTGTTAACTGTAATTGATACAGCACAAAAAATTTCTGCAGTGAAGCTGAACATTGCAAAAACCAAATTCAATATCGGTTCTTCTTCCAAAGTGGAATACCTGCAGGCACAGGTGGATATGAATGCCGGAATTTCTTCTTATAAAAAGCAGCAAATCACCATTGATGCCTCAAAAGTAAATCTGAATAAACTACTCGCCCGTGATGTTTCTCTCGAATATGAAGTGGCTGACAGTATTGAAATTAATTACAATCCAACTTATGAAGACCTGAAAGCAAAAGCAGGAAAAGACAATACTTCATTACAGATTGCACAAAGGAACATAACTATCTCCGGTTTGACAATTAAAGAATTGAGGGCTGAGCGTTTTCCTGTTATAGGATTAAACGGAAGCTACGATTATTCCAAATCCACTTCGCAGGCAAATTTTGTTTTGGAAAACAGGACCACTGGGTTTAACTACGGATTTACCGCCACCTATAATTTATTTAACGGGTTCACACTGAACAAAAGAATAAAAAACGCAAAGCTTGATTTGGAAAACAGTAACATTAATTTTAATTCAGCGCAAACAGAGGTAAATGCTGAACTGATAATCGCTTTTAAAAATTTTGAGAATAATTTAGAACTGTTGCAAATGGAAGAATCAAATGGCAATCTTGCAAAAGAAAACGTTGATTTATCATTAGAGCGCTTCAAAGTCGGAGCTATTGATCAATTACAATTAAAAGAAGCGCAGCAATCTTATGTGGAAGCTCAAAACAGATTGGTAAATGCCCGGTTTGATACAAAGATTGCTGAAACCGGTTTGAAAAAATTAGCAGGAGAGCTTTTAAAATAAATTACCACACCTGCCTGCCGTCAGGCAGGGATTCTCAGATTAGTTTTGAGATACGCAATAAAATCTGTGGATCTGTGGCCATTACTATTCAAAATCATAAACAACTTCTTTTTTAATTCCAAAATAGTTCAAAACATCATTTGCTAAATTCTCCCGTACAACAAGCAACAAACCAGGTTTAATTTCATGTTGTCGTAAAAGGAATTTTAAAGTTTCAGCAAACCCTTTTCCCTGCAGTTCCAGCGGACCGATTTCATCTATGATAATTGTTTCATAATTTTTATTCACAGAATCCATCAGTATTTGATTTGCCCACTCAAATGCTTTTGCAGAAAATTTATACCTGCCGATATTCAATATTTCAATTTCGTTTTCTTCAGCCTCCATCAATTTGGTTTCTTTATTTTCAACATTCAAAAAATGACGTTGCCCGTTAATTATCGGGGATAATATTCCACCCGCATTTCTATTCTTCTCACAATATTTTAGTAAGGAAGTGGTTTTTCCAGAGCCGATCGCCCCTTTCAAAATAAAAATTTTCATCTGTGAATCTGTGGCTGTAACAACATGAAAAAAGTAAAACGGATAAACTTATTAAGCCGCGCAAATCCTTTACTGTCCGAAGTTTTATTCCAGCACTGCATTGTTACATATTTCATTTCGGGAAGCAATTGAATTATTTTTTCTATTTCAACGGAAAATTTATTGCGCTGTTTTGACAACCACCGGTGA
>DATEMK010000335.1:0-3153 GCA_035275625.1 Bacteroidia bacterium | reverse complement strand
GAATAATGAAAAATTTCAGCGTAAAGCATTTCCATTTAATTATCGCCTTTGTTATTACTGTCACATTACAGGCAAGCAGTCAAATCCCGGATTTTTCTAAAGTTCCGAATGTACATGAAAATGACAGTGTTGCCATTACTGATCTTGTTCATCATGGAATACAAATAACAAGGCAGAAAGTGATTTGCTGGTTCCCGGCAGATTCTTTTCCGCGAAAGCGCATGAATGAAATTGCCGATACAATCAATATAGGAATTGCGGCTGCAGAAAAATTTCTGAATGCTCCCCTCCCCTGGCAGGTGCATCCTTTTAATGAACCCTATATTTTTTATTTCAGGACGGATACATTTATATCACATGCCTCTTTAGCGGGATTTGTTTCTGTGCCTTCATGGCGCATTAAAATTGGCAAGGCTCCGTGGCTGCACGAAGCGCTGCATGAAATGCTGAATACAAATTCAGGAAGCTGGGAAGACACGATCAAAGTAAGCGAAGAAGACTGGAAAACAAAAATGCCTCTCTGGCTCTTTGAGGGATTGCCCGACTACATTTCGCTTGAAGTTTCCCGCACAAATAATTTAAAATGGTTTGATGTGTTTTCAAACAGCTCACAGATGAATATTGACAGCCTTTTCAGGAGTGACATGAATGAAAAAAATGAACATGCATCTTATATCCTTTCGCATATTGGTGAAAATGGCGTGATGCCTGAATTGTCTTCAAAAGACAGGAAAAAATATGCTCCGGCATTTTACCACGGCTCCTGTTCATTTGTCACATACATTGCCCGCACGTATGGTTTCCGCCTGTTGCTTTCAGCTGTTTCATCTTTTCAAAAAGAACAGGAAACATTAGAAAAACTTTCAGGCAAACCGCTTGCTGTATTAAAAAAAGAATGGCTGGACAAATTGAAAACAGGAAAATAATGAGCGATCCCCGCCCATAGATGAAGACCGGGGGAAGAAAACATTTTTCAAAAAGTGATGTTCTATGTTTTTAAATTTTTCTGAGACAAGTAAATGAATATTCCAAATAAAATCACAAAAACAAAATCAACAATAGCAGCAGATAATGCCATCATGTTAAGATGTCCATTGAAAAAATTATATATTACGTTTGACGCAAAAAGCAATTTGCCTGTTAACCCGATTATGATAATCCCTGTATACTTTGAAGGTTTTGTTGCAACAATTAAATATCCAATGCCAAATACTAAAACAGTAATCCATAAATTTTGAAAGAAGAATATGCTGTAAAAATCGTTGGTCTCTTTACCTGTAAAACTCATTATTCCTTTTTGAGGATTAATTATTCCGGGCAGCACACCTCCTGCAGTATATAATCCTGCAACTAAAAACACCATTTTCCAAAACTTTGAATTTAAATGATTTTCTTTTTTTGCGGGTTCCATTTAAATGAATTTAAAAGTTGATTACTATTTCCAGGCTTTTCTTGCCCTTAGGGAAATCTATTTTTCTTTCACCCCTCTTTTATAAATCACCAGGCCATTTAAAAAATTCCGCAGCACCTGGTCACCGCAAGGTTTAAAGTTGGGGTGATCTTCGCTTCTGAAGAATGCGCTGAGTTCGGATTTTGAAATATTGAAATCAACCAATGTCAGAATATGGATGATATCATCATCGCGAAGGTGTAATGCCACACGAAGCTTTTTCATGATGTCGTTGTTGCTCATTGAAAAAAGTTTAGCTGCAAATTAACCCAAAAAATGTTCATCAATGAATTTTTTTTTCATGTGAACTTTTGCCTGAAAAGTAATGGCTTTATTTCTTTGATTTCTTCAGGGTTTGCATTCTCCCGAAGGAATGCTCCGAAGGAGTCCTTTGGACCTTTAGGATTAAATTAAATTAAAAACTTTATTTCCCTTTCCAAAGTTCCTGAGCCCGAAATGGGGTGACTCAGAAAGTATGTAAATTCGCAGTACTTCAAACACTCCCCGTAATTCTGCTGTTTATGACAACTTATAAATTCATCACTTATTGGAACGTAAATGTACCTGTTGAGAAAGTTTGGGAAGTAATAAAAGATGTGCGGAAGTGGCCTGAATGGTGGCGCGGAGTGCTTAACGTTGAAGAATTAAAAAAAGGCAGCGATAACAATCACGGAGCCCGCTTTGCCCACACCTGGCAAAGCTTTCTTCCATACAAATTAAAATTTGAAACGGAAATTACTGAGGTGGTTCTCCATAGAAGCATAACAGCAAATGTAACAGGCGAGCTGGAAGGCACTGGCAGGTGGGAATTCAGAGATGAAGGCAACAGGCATACCACAGTTGTGTATCATTGGCATGTGCTCACAACGATGACATGGATGAATATTACCGCACCGCTTTTGAGTGGCGCATTCCGCTGGAACCATGACACTGTAATGCGCTGGGGCGTTGAAGGGCTTGCACGGAAATTAAATTGCAGGGTAAAATTCAGCAGTGAATGGATTCATTGATGGCTGAAGAAGGAATCTTCTTTTTTCGAATCTGTTAAAGACATTTAAGAATGTTAAAAAAGCCGGGCAGAGAGTAAATTACTATAACCTGTCTTTTACAAAAACAAAAACCAGTCCTATTCGGACTGTTTTTTTTCAGAATAACAGAATTTATTTATGCTGCACGTTTTACGCTCACTGCATTTAAACCTTTTTTACCCTGCTTCACATCAAAAGTTACTTCATCTCCTCTACAAAATCTTCTAAGGCGGATGAAGCCGGAATTTGGGGAAACTCAAAAAATGCATTAAATAAATACGTAATTTGTATGACTAAAGTTAGTTTATTTTTATTATACTTTTGAACTATATTTATAATTAAAAATTCTAATCACCTGATCGTATGAAAACTTTTGTTCTATGAAAAAACTATACTTGCTGTACAGCCTTTGTGTTATTTTTATTGTTTTCAGTAACCGGTCTTATTCTCAATGCGGGGTCAATTACGGAGCGTTGGGAAGCACACTGGAATTGTACCCGTTTGGCTGGGCGGGCATGCAGATTTATGCTCCCGTTTTATGGAACAATATTGGTGTTTTTCCGGGCGAGCATGGCGAAGAACAAATTGTCAAATTTACTCCCCCGGCAAGCGCGGCTTATGATGTTAACATCAGCTACAATTTTTCTAATGGGATTGCACCTCTGTGGAAGAAAT
>DATEMK010000334.1:0-10029 GCA_035275625.1 Bacteroidia bacterium | reverse complement strand
TTTTGGGAGAGGGTTTAAATTAAGGATTATCAACGAATACCTGCTTGCCGGCAAGCAAATAAGAACGAATTTACGAAAAAAGGAAAAGCAGCTTCACAGCGGCTTTTCTTTTTGATTAATGTGATAATCCCTGAAGGGGTTTAAAACCCCTTCGGGGGTCAGCGGTTTTTTTAGTATCTTGTCAGGGATAAAAACTCAATGGATCAAAACCTTTCTCCCAGCGGTATGATTTCCTCCCGAAAGCAGAACGAGGTACACTCCTTTACCAAGCTTTGATACATCAAGGTTCGTATTCCATTTTCCCGACAGCGATTTTATTGCCTGGCTATATACTGTTTGCCCGAGGAGGTTTTCTATTTCAAGAATAAAATCTTTTTTAATAGTTCCGGCATTGAAAGAAATATTGAGAAAATCATTTGCAGGATTGGGATAAACAGCCAGTGAATTTTCATCGCCTGAATTTTCAATCACTGAAACCGGGGACAAATTCAACGGAGTTTCCCAGACTCCGCGACCGTAATAGCTCACGCGCAACACACTTGCCGGTGTCCCGTCATTGAAAACCATAAAATCAGTGATGTCGGCAATAGTAGGTAACCCGCTGGAATAATTCAGCCAGGTAGTCATCGTATCGTTTTTGTAATAGACCCCCTTGGCAGTTCCGGCATACACCGACTCATCGGTTGAATATATATCATGAATGATCCGGATGATATTTACATTCGGGAGATTGTAAGAAATATTAGTCCAGGTGATTCCTTTGTCATCCGAGCGGTAAACCTTGCTTCCGCTTGAAAGATATACTACATCGTTGTTATTCATGATGGGCGCAATACTTGCCCAATTACCTCCCGGAGGAATTGTGGAATTAACAAAAGTGGGTGTGTTAAACTGGTTAGCTGCATCATCGCTGCGCCAAAGCTGGTTAGACGTGCTTACCACATATAAAAGATTTTCATCGGCAGGGTGAGAACTCATTGCTTTTGCCGTCTGGTTGAAAGATGAAATGGGAAACCAATACGGAACGGTTGCATATAAATTATCCGTCCGGTACACGTTAAGAGTGCCGGCAAATGCAACACCTGTTTGTGACGGTGGGAAATCAAGTATGGTCGAATTAGAAGAAGCAAAAGGCAAACCATAACTCATCTCTAATCCTCCTGCAAGATTTCTGCGTTTTCCGTTTTCATGATAGTACACCATCGTGTTGTTCAGGTGATCGAAGGTTGCTTTGGAGCCCCAGTCCCCGCCACGGTTTGTTTTCCATGAAGTGTTTGAAAAATAAAGCTCACCGTTATCCTGCGTGCCGATGCTGATCATGTCTTTTTTGGTGGGACTTGTTCCGGCATGATAAATTTCCGTTGCACCCAACCCGTCACTTTTCGGAACCCAGTTATCACCACCATCTGTGCTCAGCCAGACACCACCATCATTGGCATTAAAAACCTGGCTCGTGTTGTATGGATTTACTTCAATGTCGTGCATATCCGTATGGAGGTTTGCCCACCATTGGGTAAGCTGCGTCCATGTTACTCCACCATCTGATGATTTCCAGACAACATGTGCCACAACATATACAATATCAGCATTCACAGGATCGCTGCACATGCTGAAATTATAATTCCCCTGCCCGTTGCCGTTTACATCATAACCGACAAGGCTTTGAGCGGGATTATGATAAACAGTAGTGAATGAGGTACCGCCATCCGTTGATTTCAAAATGGTTCCTTCATCTTTAATCATTCCGAGGTAAACGACATTTGAATCTGCAGCGCTTACTGCCAGCCTGAATCCTCCCCCGCTTCCGCCTCCGGGTATAACCACACCGTTAGTCACCTGGTTCCATGTTTCGCCCATATCATCGGAGCGCCATAATAAAGAAGATGTAACGGCAAACATTGTTGAAGTGTTAACAACAGCTTTAAAATGCATGTCTTTGAAATCTCCGCTAAGAAGTTTCACTGTCCAGTTTAATCCGCCATCATAGGTTTTTAAAATTCCGCTGTTGGTGGCAACAATCAGCTCCTGGTTGTTAAAAGGACTCATTAAAATTTCCACTGCGAGACGAAAACCATAGCCGGTGTTTGAAATGTTCCATGTGGCACCCCTATCAGTTGTTTTCCAGATTCCTATTCCGTTTCCATAATAATTCGGGTCGCCTGTGCCGAGGTATAGAATGCTGTCATTTGTATAGTCTATGCAAACAGAAGCACATGCAGTATGCGGAAGAAAATCCGTTCCGAGCTTCTGCCATGTTTGTGAATTGTCTGTTGTTATCCATAATCCTCCGGATGCACTGGCAGCATACATTGTTTGCGGATCGGAAGGATGAAATTTGATCTGGCAGACTCTTCCGATGCCATTTATCTGCCCGCTTGCATTTGTTGGAAATAAATCAGGACCGACTAACGTCCAGTTGCCTCCAATCTGTGAAAAGGAAGCCTTGCTGCAGAGAAGAAAAACGATGAGGATTAAATTATTTTTTAATTTCATTTGTTAATAGTTTGATTTGGTTCTCTAATTTCTAATTCCCGGTTCTTTGTTTTTTCCAAAGCTCGAGTTGCTCATCAGTGGAGAGAATTCTCCCGTCAGGCTGCACATACGGCTGCACGACAAATTTCCAATGCTCAAATTTCTTACAGAGAAATTTATATTTGTTTGCTTCCGCTTCCTGTTTTTCTTCGCGTGTGGAAAATATCCTGTCCCACAAAGATTTTTTTCTTTTCTCCCCTATGATTTCATCTTCTTCTCTCGGCTTTTTACGGTTTGCCCAAAATTCATCATACGCTTTGACGGCTTCAAAATAATTGACTGTGGAATCATCCATCATTTCAATCCAGTAAGGATGCTTTGTATAATCTTTTGATGATTTTGAATTTTGTGAAAAGGAAAAAGTGCTAATTGCAATAAGCAGAAGAAAAGTTAAAATCCACTTCCTGTTCAATATATTTAATCTTAACATGTTTAATTATTTTAATGCGAAATTAGATATAATCTCTTTAGACCAGGATTTAGCCTGAGAAGTTTCTGACGGCTTTCAATTCTTCTGATAAGTCTTTATGTATGCATAAAAAGCACAACTGAAAAAAAGCTGCTCACAATATTAACGCAAACTTTTACTTTTACAACCCATGGTTTCAAAACACCTTTGTATTTTTTGCTTTTTACTTTTTATCTCAGTTTATGCAATTGCACAAACTCAAAATTTTTCTGTGGTTCACTATACGACTAAAGAAGGACTGGCAAATAACTCTGTACTGAACGTCTTGCAGGATAAAAATGGCTTTATATGGATTGGAACAGAAAATGGCTTAAGCCGCTTTGACGGGTATGAGTTCCTGAATTTTTTCAGTAATCAGCCCGATTCTGCCACTCTTTCCAATAACCATTGCAACGTATTGGCGGAAGATACTTCAGGTTACATTTGGGTTTCTACCCTGCATGGATTAAACCGTATTGATCCACGCACATTATCCGTAGAAAGATTTTACAATATTATTCCTTCAAACACCGGCAAAGGCTCAACAGAAGGTTATATTGAAAAGGACAGAAAGGGAAATATTTTTTATCGCGGTCAGCACGATATTATGAAATGGAATTACACACAACAATTATTTGAACCTTTTTATCCTGATATTTTTAATGCTTACCGCGACAGCACGGGTGATATTTTCGGAATATTTCTCGATACAAAAGAACGCTATTGGATTTATTACCGATTGGGTTTGCGATTGCTTGATGTGAATAACAGGAAATTAATTAATGCAATAGATCCAAAGGAGAGAATCAATATTCAGGATATGGCGGAAGAACCTGGCGGAAATTTTTTTCTTGCCACCTGGGGTCATCAACTTTTAAGTTTTGATCCTCAAACATTTCAAAAACAAAACTTGCTTGCCAATGATACAGCCTGGAAAAGCAATATTATTATGCAATCATTGAGCCTGGTAAAATCAAGTGCTGCTGATCACTCTCTCTTTTTTTCCATAAACGATTTTGCAATAGGCAAGTATAACTTCAGAGAAAACACGTTTGAGAAAATTTTTTTTGATAAGCTGCCGGTCTTTAATAACAACCGGGCTATTATTACAAATGTGTTTTCCGACAAACAAAAAAATGTCTGGTGTGCTTCAGATAATGGTTTATATAAAATCATTAACCGCCAGGCAGATATTTTAAATTATGATTTTAGTTTTTTGAAAGAGCAAAATCATGAAGCACAAATAATACAACGGTTTAATAACGAACAGACGGACGATTTATTAATACGTGATGAAAAACAAAAATTATACCTGTATAATCCTGGCAACAATGAAGCAGAGCTGCTTAACGAAATAAAATGCAGTAATAAAACAATAAAACTAAAGCTTGTTTACCTGTATTCAGTTGACCGGCTTAATCGTGCCTGGATTTTCACAACAGACAACGATATTATCTGCTGGGATAAAAATGCTGATACCCTTTTTACAGCACATTACGATTTGGGTAAGGATTTAAACGGATACACTTATTATTTTACATCTGCATATACGGATCGTAAAGGCAAAATCTGGCTCACAGCATTGGGAGGATTATTTTATTTTGAGGAGGGAACTATAAAAAAATTTGATTTTTCCGATGAGAAAAAAAAATACGGGCAACAATTTTCGCAAACAATAAAAAGAATAAAAGAAGATGAAAATGGAAATCTATGGATAACGCGTAACTTTAGCTGGGAAGGAAAAAAAGCAGCTATTACGAAAATTAATACAAGTGATAATACCTATGAAACATTTTTTAAAGACAACAAACCCGGCAGCATTTCTACTGACAATGATTTTTTTGATATTGCTGTTGACAATAAAAATAAAATATGGATTGCAAACGTAAATGGATTGATAACATTTAATGCTTCAGATAAAAAACGTGTATTCACGCCTGTTCCGCAGGAAACGCCCTACAATTATGGAATGGTGCTCAAGCTTATTTTTATGAATGATACACTTGTTATTTATTCTAACAACGGCATTTATTTATTGAACACTGCAAATGGAAAAGTAATGCGGAAGTATGACGAACGGGATGGAGTGTTTTCGTTAAACGAATTATCTTCAGTAAATAAATTAGCAGGTTCAAGGCTGATGCTGAACTATGGAAAAAATTTCCAGGTAATTGACTTAAGCGTACATGAGTCTTCATCGGCAATATCAAAACCTATTTTGGTAAGCGTAAAAATTAAAGAAAATGATTTTGTTGAATATAAAAACAAAGCGGGCTTTGCTCCTTACATTGATGAGATAATTTTGCAGCCCGGGATTCGGGATATAATTTTTAAATTTACCGCCAACGATTTTTCTGACGGCATCAACCGTCTTTTTACATGGAAACTCGATGGTTTTGAAAATACGTGGTCGTTGCCAAATTATTCCAACCACACCAGTTATAATAATCTTGAACCTGGAAATTATCTTTTTAAATTAAAAGTGGTTGACCGTTTTGGAAATTCAGGTGAAGAATTTAATATTCCTGTCAAGGTAAAACCATTTTTTTACCAGACTTTTTGGTTTAAGATTTTAATAGTACTGATTTTTGTTCTGTTAGTTTATATATTTTTCCGTTACCGGTTCAGAAAAAAACTGGAACAGCAACTGGCATTACAAAAAGAACGCGAACGCATTTCATCCGACCTGCACGATGACCTGGGTTCAGGATTAACTTCCATTGCATTGATAAGTGAAATGATAAATAATAAAACGGCTGAAGGTAAACAGAATACCGAAATGCAAAAAATTTCAGGAACTGCAAATGAACTGGTTGATAATATGCGCGAAATTGTCTGGGCGCTCAATACAAAAAATGATTCGTTGGAGAATCTTGTTGGTTACATTCATGAACATGCACAAAAAGCATTTGAGTTTTCCTCTATAAAACTGAAAGTTAACATTCCTGAACAAATTGCCGAATCGCAACTGGCCGCTGAACCAAGAAGGAATATTTTTCTTACCGTGAAAGAAACACTTACTAATTCAATCCGTTATTCTGAAGCAAAAAATGTTTTTTTGAAATTTTATACAGACAAAGAAGCGTTAAAAATTGAAATTGCTGATGATGGAAAAGGATTCAGCATTGACAATATCCGTAAAAATGCTAACGGTATTAAGAATATGAAAAAAAGAATGGAAATAATTGGAGGTAGATATTCCGTACATTCTATTCCGGAAAAAGGCACTGTTACAGAAATTTATTTCATTTTATGATTTATTACCTGTTCTGGATGAATATTTGTTTTACAACTAAAGTTGTATTGAATGCAGACAATGAGGTTCTACCTTTGCAGAATTAAATTCAGAAAATAATTTATGTCAGAAAATATTAAAGTTTCCATCGTAGAAGATACAGAAGCCATACGCCACTCACTGCAGGCAATTATTGAAGGTACGCCCGGATATGAAAATGCAGGTGTATATGAAAGTGCTGAAGATGCCCTGGAAGATATTCCAAATAAAAATCCGGATGTGGTGCTCATGGATATTAACCTTCCGGGAATTAATGGTATTGAATGTGTGAAGTTGCTGAAAGCAAAAAATGTGACTGCACAATTTTTAATGTGTACTGTTTATGAAGAAGATGAAAAGGTTTTTGAAGCATTGAAAGCCGGTGCGATGGGGTACATTATTAAAAAAACTCGTCCCGCGCTGTTACTTGAAGCTATAACGGATTTAAAAAACGGAGGCTCTCCCATGAGCAGCCAGATTGCGCGCAAAGTGGTTGCATCATTCAACACTAAGAAAACGAAATCAAAAGAAGTTGAATCTTTATCAGTGCGGGAAAACGAAATTCTTGATTTGCTTTCCAAAGGATTCCGCTATAAAGAAATTGGCGATAAGCTTTTTATTTCTACTGAAACTGTGCGCAGGCATGTGCATAACATTTACGAAAAGCTTCATGTAAGCAGCCGTACTGATGCAATCAATAAAGTTTACAAAAACACTTTGCTGAGTTTTTTCTTCACGTTCTGATTTTTTTCATTGCCTGATAATAACTATTCTGGTCAGTACTTTTTTATTTTACAACTATTGTTGTATTGACAAGGGCTTTTGTGTGATACAATTTTGCATCATCAAATCAGTCTAACTAAAAACATAAACAAAATGAAAAACTTAAAATTTATTTTACCCGTTATTTTTGCTTTTGTATCAAAGCAGTTATTGGGTTCAGCATCTGTTGCCTGGACTAATGTACACTCAAATCCCGGAGGACCGGTATTTACAGCATCGGGAGCTGTGAAAACAAGCGCTAATATTACTTATGTTGCCTACTCTGATCCCTGGTATTCCACTTTTACCTCAAGCGTAATTGAAAAAATTTATATTGACGGAACTACGATGACGTCTGTTACGACAACCATGAAAATTAATTCGCTGGCAATTGATTACAGTACAAATAGTATTTACGCCATTGGGGGAGTTAAAAATACTATTGGCAAATTCATAACCTGTATTGAAAAATATAATTCAAATTGTATTTTACAATGGCGAAGAACGGTTGATTTTTCTTACGGTTCCCCGGCCAATGTACATAATGCGGGAGAAAAAGGTGCATACGCAAATGGATATTTATATGTATCCGGATTTGTTTATCCATCGGACACAATTTATGACGAAGATTGGACAGTGACTAAAGTGAGTGAAACCGGGGTAATTGGTTTTACTGACTTTAAGAAAATTGCCATGGCGGGTCATGACTTTCCAACTGACTGTGGATTCCTGACAGATAATTCAGGAGCTTCCGCGTTTTATGTTTGCGGGCTTATGGAGCAAACTTCCGGGATTTACGGGCGAGCCGGTATGTTAATGAAATTTTCTACAAGCCTCGATATAATTTGGTCGCGAAGCCTGAACCAGGCATTCATCAATGCCGTTGACGAATGGTATGATATGGAAATCTTTAATAATAGAATTTACCTGGCAGGAATGGGATCAATAACCACAACTATATTTAAACCGGTTTGCAGGGTTTACACCCCGGACGGTGTTGTAACAAATCAAATTCTATATGATCCATTTCCGGCAACTCCCACGAATGGCACGGCAAAAAAAGTGAAAGTAGATTTTTCCATGAATATATACCTTGGATTAAATGATGCGGAATTTTCACATGTTGTAAAATATTCCGCTCTTCCCGGCACTAATCCGTTGTGGGATGTGAAAATTTTGCCTTCTGCTCCCATCCAATTTTGCAATCCTAGCAGTCTATTCTATAATGAAGATATTGCTTTAAGTCCGAATGGACTAAATATTTTTGCTGCGGGTACGGTAAATGAATGCAGCAGCGGATTTCCTAAAAATATTCCATGGACAGTTAACCTGGCAACAAACACCGGAAATATTGTATGGTCTGATTTTACCTCTTTAAATCCCGTATATTTAAACCCGGGAGCCAAATATATATTTGGAATCAGCACTTCAGATTGCATAATTATTGGCAATTGTGTGCAGGGTCTTGGTACGTGGTATAAATATGGTTTTGTAAGACGTTATACCACCGTAACACCACGTCTTGACAATAATATTGACGGGACATCAGATTTATCCGATCCTCTCTCAATAAATCTTAATCCCAATCCAACTGGTAATACTCTGCATATTGCTGTAGAAAGCGAAATCAATAAAATCAGCATTTATGATTTGACTGGAAGCGTAGTTAAAGAGTATAATCAGGAAATGTTTTTTGAAGCTGATTTGGATGTTTCATTTTTAAAACCTGGTGTTTATATGCTATTGGTTGCAACAAAAGAAAAGCAAACGGCAGTGAAATTTATAAAGCAATAATTACAGATAGCCCCTTATTGGAATTACAACTAAAGTTGTATTGCCGGGAAAACTAATTCAAATAATCTTTGCACTGTTAAATTAAATCATCAATATAAAAACTTAAAATATGAAAAAGCTACTATTCATCATCGCATTGTTTGGACTAACAAAAGCCAATGCACAGGACTGGTCACTAACCGGCAATACAGGAACTGATCCGGCTGTTAATTTCATCGGAACAACCGATAATAAAGTTTTTAAAATAAAAACCAATAACCAGATAAGAATTCAAATTACAGGAAGCGGCAATGTGAAAATAGGAAGCGGTACAGCCGCCACTAAACTGGATGTGGCAGGAACCATTACTGCAACCGGAGGCAATTCTGATAACTGGAATTCTGCATTCGGCTGGGGCAACCATGCCGCAGCGGGTTATCTGACTACCTACACGGAAACCGATCCGCAGGTAGGAATAATAACAAACAACTTTTTACCGAGATGGAATGGAACAGCACTGGTAACCGGATCCGTGTTTGATAACGGAACGAATGTCGGAATAGGAACAGGTACACCGGGAGTAAAACTGGATGTAAACTCCGGGTCAACTGTCGGAGCCACAGCGCGTTTTGCCGGAAACTCAGGCATGTTTATTTCTTTCAACGAAGGAACTTCTTACCGGGGTTATTTAGGTTCTTATGCAGGTATCGCTGAAGATGTTGATTTCGGTACAGGAGCCGGAAATTCTACCGGCAGCTTACATTTAACCATACAGGCGATTCCAAAACTCACTATTAAACCATCGGGCGATGTCTGCATCGGCACCACTACTCCCGCAACAGGTTATAAACTTTCCGTATTCGGAAAAATTATGTGTGAAGAAATAAAAGTTCAGTTGGAAGCCAACTGGCCCGATTATGTTTTTACAAAAAATTATGACTTAAAATCTATTGATGAAACTGAAAAATTCATCAATGAAAACGGACACCTGCCCGGCATACCTTCTTCATTCGAAATACAAAAAGCGGGCGGAGTTGAATTAGGAAAAATGCAGGCAAAGATTTTAGAGAAAGTGGAAGAACAATCGCTGCATATAATTTATCTGAACGAAGAAATCAAAAAATTAAAATCAGATAATGCAAAACTTTTCGAAATATTGTCCACCAGGGAATAAATTACAGTTTGAACTGTTTTAAACGCAAAAAAAATATGAATAAAATCAACTATATAATCAGCCTCG
>DATEMK010000333.1:0-4259 GCA_035275625.1 Bacteroidia bacterium | reverse complement strand
TATAAACCAGAGGGGTGTACATGTAAAGCAACGGTGTTGTAAAAAATATTTTTACATGCTGTAAGCTAAAAGAGGAAATGAATATATTATCCGTTACATTTTCCGTATCATCATAAATGAGAAAGCCATTTTTAAGGCATGGAGAAAAAACTGCAAAAGATGCTGCAACAAGAAGAAAAAGAAAAAAAGGTATATTTTTATTAAAAGGTTTTTTTTCTAAACGAATATTTCTGCCTGCTGAAACATTCGTTTTATGATGGCTGCGATTCTTCAAATTAATTGAATAAAATCATTTCAGTCTTCCCGGCTTCCGGCCTGCGACTTCCGGCTTCTTATTTCTTATTTCAGTTTTGCCAAACTCTCCCTGATTCTCCTGATCGCTTCCACCAGCAATTTATCAGAAGTAGCATAAGAAAACCGGACGCAATTATTGTCACCGAATGCTTCACCGGTTACGAGCGAAACTTTTGCATCTTTTAAAAGGTACATGCAAAGATCAGTTGGATTTTTAATCACCGTTTCACCGTTTCTTTTTCCGAAATAATAATGTACATCAGGAAAAACATAAAAAGCCCCCTGGGGAACATTTACTTTCCAGCCTGAAATGTCTTTCATCAAATTCAGAACAAGGTCCCTTCTTCTTTTAAAGGAATCGAGCATTTTATGATTTTCTTCGCTTGCCCCCGTAAGCGCTGTCAGTGCAGCTTTCTGTGAGACGGATGAAGTCCCTGAAGTAAATTGTCCCTGCATTTTGTCGCATGCTTTTGCAATCTCTTTTGATGTTCCGATATACCCGATTCTCCAGCCGGTCATGGCATAACCTTTGGAAACCCCATTGACAACAATTACGCGTTCTTTAATATTCTCAAATTGCGCTATGCTTTCGTGCTTGCCTATGAAATTAATATGTTCATAAATTTCATCTGACAGGATATAAATATTTTCATGCTCAGAAAAAACCTCTGACAGCTTTTTCAGCTCTTCTTTTGTATAAACCGTGCCGGTTGGGTTACATGGAGAAGAGAAAATAAACATTTTTGTCTTTGGAGAAATGGCTGCTTTTATTTGCTGAGGGCAGACTTTAAAATCCGTTTCAATTGTGGAAGGCAGAAATACAGGAATTCCTCCGGCCAGCAAAATTATTTGTGAATAGCTCACCCAATACGGTGCAGGCACCAGCACTTCATCCCCCGGGTTTACAAGACACAGAACAGCATTTGCTATAGATTGTTTCGCCCCTGTTGAAACAACAATCTGATCGGGAGCATAATCCAGGTTATTTTCTCTCTTAAATTTTTCTGAAATCGCTTTCCGCAAATCAGCAAAACCGGAAATGGGCGTATAAAAAGTAAATCCCTCATCAATTGCCTTCTTAGCTCCTTCGCGTATATATTCAGGAGTTACAAAATCCGGCTCGCCAAGGCTCAGGCTTATGATATCGTGTCCCTGCTCCTGCAAATCGCGGCTCAGCTTTGCCATGGCAATGGTTTGAGATTCTGTAATGGTATTAATCCGGTCTGCTAATTTTGCCATAATTTTTTATTGGTAGTACGCAAAACTATGAAAAGGGTTTAAAGTTCAAAGTTTGAAAAGGAAAGACTCCGGATCAAAAAAGAAATTTAAAGAATAATGTGGTAAGATTTAAACAAGATAAAGACAACTAATTTAAAATTTAGAATCTTCATCATCATCTTCTTCCTCACCTTGTTTAAAATTAAACATGGTACTCATCAGGTCTTTAAACTTCACACCGCGTTCCAATTGTTTTTTGCTGATCTGTGAAAATTCAGAAAGCCCGTGCAGCAGGAATTCTGAAAGTAAAAGTTGTTCCTGCCGGGTTGCTTTTGAAAAATATTTTTTTACAATATCTGCAAGCATCGAAAGAGAGCGGAGTTGTTTTTCATATTCTTTGTCAGAAACATGATGCAGTATATCCAGTTCATTGCCATCCGAAAACCAGTTTACAATTTCTGAATAGGGATTTGCCTGTTTCATCTTTTTAACTTTTTCAGGATCAGGAAATTTTTCAAGAAATTCTTTCCTGATTGCCTTTCCTAAAAGAGTATGGGCAACGGCTGTTATACCTTCCAGTTCCCCTTCATAAACCAATTCTACTTTCCCGGTAATGGAAGGAATCAATCCGTATAAGTCGGCAATGCGCACATTCGTTTTTTCCTCTCCGTTAATCAGCATTCTTCTTTCGCACACACTGTATAAATTTTCAAGAGCAGAAATAGTAAGACGTGCTGAAACACCGCTTTTCTGATCAATGTATTCGCTTTGCCGCGCTTCAAAAGCAATCAGTTCAATTAATCTCAAAATAAGAGGGTCAACTGAAATTTTTTCTTTCTGCGTTTCCGGCATTCTTGCTTCCTGCAGGGTAATTTCTCCTGCAGTTTCCATCGTTTTCGGATAGTGTGTTAAAATCTGGCTGCCGATGCGGTCTTTCAGGGGAGTCACTATCGAACCGCGATTTGTGTAGTCTTCAGGATTTGCAGTAAATACAAATTGAATATCCAAAGGCAATCTCAGCTTGAACCCGCGAATCTGGATATCGCCTTCCTGCAAAATGTTGAATAGCGCAACCTGTATCCTTGCCTGTAAATCAGGAAGCTCGTTAATAACGAAAATATTTCTGTTAGATCTTGGGATCAATCCATAGTGGATCACCCGCTCATCTGCATAGGTGAGTTTCATTGCCGCAGCTTTTATCGGATCCACATCACCGATTAAATCAGCAACCGAAACATCAGGCGTTGCAAGCTTTTCCGCATAACGCTGTGAGCGGTGAACCCAATCAACGGGAGCATTATCACCAAGCTCTGCAATCAAATCTTTTGCATAACGCGACAGCGGGTGGAGCGGATCATCATTTAATTCCGAACCTTTGACAACGGGAATAAATTCATCCAGCAGGTTAGTCATCAGTCTTGCAATACGTGTCTTTGCCTGTCCTCTCAATCCAAGCAGAATAATATTATGCCTGGAAAGCACAGCAGTCTGCAATTGCGGAATCACCGTATCATCGAATCCTTTTATCTCAGCAAAAATATTTTTCCTGTCAGCTAATGCTTTTATAAGGTTTCCCCGCATCTCTTCTTTGATGCTGCGCGATTTGTAACCGGATTTTTTTAGTTCACCTAAAGTTGTGGGGTTGTTATACTGCATTTAATTTTTATGATGTTTAGGGTTGAAATTGTTTCTTTAAATTTAATTGTTGAATTTCATAAAAAGTTTCTTCCTGAATGACAAACGGCCTGATTCGTAAATTCGCGGATTCGTAATTCGTTGATGAAATCAATTTACTTTCTTCCTCCTGTTCCTGATATAGTCTTCAAAAATATATTCTCCCAGCCCGTTCAGTGAGCTGTAAAATGCTCTTCCTTTATTTATCTCTGTAAAATCTTTTACAAATTTTTGCAAATAAGGGTCGGAAGCAATCATGAATGTGGTAATCGGAATATTTAATCTTTTGCATTGTGCGCCAAGATTAAAAACATGATTAATAATTTTTCTGTCAAGACCAAAACTGTTTTTGTAATAACGGTTGCCTTCTTTTAAGCAGGTTGGTTTTCCGTCAGTAATCATAAAGATCTGCTTGTTCGGAGTTTTTCTCCTGCGAAGCAAATCCATTGCCAGCTCCAATCCTGCCGATGTGTTTGTATGAAAAGGCCCCACCTGCAAATATGGAATATCCTTAACCCGGATGGGATAAGCGTCATCACCAAAAACAATGATATCAAGCGTGTCTTTCGGATATTTTATTTTCACTAATTCGGCAAGCGCCATTGCCACTTTCTTTGCCGGTGTAATCCGGTCTTCGCCATACAAAATCATGGAGTGTGAAATATCAATCATCAGCACCGTTGAATTTTGCGTTTTGAATTCGCGTTCCTGTATTTCCAGGTCATCTTCCGTTAATTTGAATTCATCAATGCCGTGGTGTATCTGTGCATTCTGAATGGAATGAGTAAGGTTGATAGATTCCGGGGTATCGCCAAACTGGAACGGGCGAACGTCCGGGCTGATCTCATCCCCCTGTCCCGAATAAAAAGTTTTATGATTGCCGCGGTTTGTTTTTTTCAGCTTGCCGAAAATTTCTTCAAGAGATTTTTTCCGGATCGTTTGTTCTGATTTTGCGGTAAGCTGAATCGTTCCGTTTTCTTCGTTGTCTTTAATATATCCATTGTCTTTCAGGTCTTTTATAAAATCAGCCATTCCATAATCCTTGTCAGTGAATTTATATTTCCTGTCTAACT
>DATEMK010000332.1:0-4040 GCA_035275625.1 Bacteroidia bacterium | reverse complement strand
TTTAAACTGTATGAAAAAAATTTTATTCTCTGCCATCCTGGTTATTTTTTCCCTGTCTGAAACTGTTTTCGCCCAGGATGATTTAATGAAGATGGCATTGCAAAGCGCTGACTCCGGAAGCACAAAGGTCATGGCTACTTTTAAAGGCACAAAACTCATTAGTGCGCAAACAAACGAAACAGTGCACAAGCGCACGCTTGATTTTCGTGTGGGGCATTTGTTCGGCAATGTTGGAAAAGAAAGCCATGGCGGGGCGCATACATTTTACGGATTGGATGCATCAGCCGACATTCGCATAGCATTTGATTATGGAATAACGGACAAACTTGCCATAGGAATTTCACGCAGCAAGCGGCAGGAGAATTTTGAAGGATTGATAAAATACAGGTTGCTGGAACAAACCACTGACAATAAAATTCCCCTGGCAGTAACAGTGTTTATCAATGCTGCAATGACCGCTGTCGAAAACAATGATGTTCTTATTTATCCCAAAACTACAGACAGGCTTTCGTACACTTCCCAGTTGATTCTTGCACGAAAGTTTTCTTCACGCATTTCAATAGCCCTTCTTCCAACACTTATTCACAGAAATTTTGTTTTTGATGCAAATGACCATAATGATATCTTCGCTTTAGGCGGAGGAGGGAGATTCAGGATCACAAGGAGTTCTTGTTTTATAGTAGATTATTTTTACAATTTCGACCGGCTGCGAAAATTAGATAATGGTTATTGGTACAATCCGCTTGGTGTTGGAGCGGAAATTGAAACTGGCGGACATGTATTCACCATTATGTTCACAAATGCATCCGGCATTATTGAAAACGATTTTATTCCTAATACCACCGATTCATGGAGCAAAGGAGGGTTTAAGCTCAGCTTCAATATTTCAAGAAACTTCAAATTGTAATAATTTTGCAGCTTAATAAAGCAAAATTTTCTTGGGTAAAACTTTTTTTTTGACGCAGCAAAGCACAAACCTTCAGCAAGAGGCGAAACTGCCTGTATTTGTTGACAAACCTGATTCATTAAACAGCAGTGTATCTGCAAACCAGGACACCTTTCTTTTATCCGCACAGGATTCTTCTTTTAAAATTAAGGTGGACAAAGGATTTGCCTTTACTGATAATGATTCCCTTTCCCCGATTGATAATTTTTCAGGTGCGGCTGATGCACCCGCTTTATTTAAAGGTCACCAACTGCAGCCAACTGTTACAAATCCGATACCGTTAAACAGGTCCATCCCCGATTGGTTTACCATCGCTCTTTTTATCACTATCGGATTTTTTACCTGGCTTAAATTAATTAATGGTAAAATAATTCAGCAGCTTTTTGCAGCATTCTTTAATAATTCTGTAACCAACCAAATTGTAAGAGATGAAAACGTCCTTGTGCAAAAAGCTTCGGTCATGCTTTCACTTGTTTTTTATTTTACGACTGCATTGCTTTTATACCAGGTAAGTGTTTATTTTAATTGGGAGTATAAAATAATCGGCAGGGGCCCTGTCCGCTTTATCATTTTTGTATTGTTCATTGCTTCAGCCTATTCTTTTAAAATGGTTTTCCTCAAACTGATAAGTACCATTTTCCGGATGGACCGGCCTGTTTCCACCTACATCTTCAATATATTTCTGATTAATAATATCATTGGAATACTGCTGATTCCTTTAGTACTGCTGATTGCATTTTTTCCGATGGGGGTTGATTTTTTTATCTGGACAGGCATCGTAATACTGGTTGCCTCCTTCCTCTACCGCTTATTCAGGGGAATTATTATATGGACAAGCCTTGCCCGCTTTTCATTGTATTATTTAATTCTTTATCTTTGCGCCCTTGAAATTGCACCGTTGCTCATCATTTTTAAATTAGCCTGACACCGGTGCGGAAATAGGCAGTTAAAAAAATTTTCCTGGTTTTTTAACTTTAAAGAAAGAGAACGTTGAAAGTAAAAAGCATTCTTGTTACTCAGTCCCGCCCCGAAACTGAGAAATCCCCTTACTTCGATTTAGCCAAAAAATACAATATAAAAATTGATTTTCGCCCTTTTATTCATGTAGAAGGAATTTCGGGGGGGACTTTTAGAAAAGAGAGAATTAATCTTGCCGAATTCTCAGCCGTAATTCTTACCAGCCGGCATGCTGCAGATCATTTTTTCAGAATCAGCAATGAAATGCGCTTTAACAATCTGGAAGAACTTAAATATTTCTGTGTTTCGGAATCCACTGCTTTTTATTTGCAGAAATATGTGATTTTCAGAAAGCGAAAAATTTTTTATGGCAAACAAAATATTTATGACCTGATTGATGTAATCAAAAAACATAAAAAAGAAAAATTTATTTTACCCTGTTCAGATATTCACAAGCAGGAAATACCCGAAACACTTGCCGAGCATGAAATTGAATTTACAAAAGCCGTTATTTACCGCACTGTTTGCAGTGACCTTTCAGAATTAGCACACGTGAATTATGATATGCTTGTTTTCTTCAGCCCGTCAGGAATTACATCACTTTTTAAAAATTTTCCGAAGTTTAAACAAAATTCAACCCGTATCGCTGCATTCGGCATGACTACTTCACAGGCGGTCATTGATGCCGGCTTGCGGCTGGATGTGAAAGCGCCTGTTCCCGAAGCGCCTTCCATGACAATGGCAATTGAGCAATACCTGAAAAAGGTGAACAAGTAAAGAATACATTGTAACTCTTTCTATGAGATCAGGAATATCGGAATAATGGAATATTGGATGGCATTTTATTCCATCATTCCATCATTTCAACATTCCATCATTCCATTCAATGAATCTTCCAAAACAACAATTCACTTTTTCAAAAGAACGCCTTTGCAGCCGCAAAACGATCGAAAAAATTTTTGACTCCGGTAAAGCAATAAATGAAAACCCTTTCCGGTTATTATGGGTGGAAGCTCCAAATGAAGAAAACGTTTATTTGAAAATTGCCATCAGTGTTCCTAAGAAGAATTTTAAAAAAGCGGTTGATCGCAACAAAATTAAAAGGCAAATCCGCGAAGTCTATCGTTTGAATAAAAATAAGTTTTTTTCAACGCTTGAAAATCCGGAAAAAAGGTATGCCGCCATCATTATCTATACAGGCAGGGTATTGCCTGACAGAAAGGAAATGGAAGCAAAAATTTTCGTAACTTTACAACGGTTTGCGAAGGAAACATGCAAAAAGTAACAACAAAGTTCCTTATCCTCGTTATTATGTTTTATAAAAGCGCTATCTCGCCATTGATGATGCGTTCATGCCGTTATAACCCTACCTGCTCGGCTTATGGAATGGAAGCTTTGCGCAAATATGGACCCTTTAAAGGATCTTGGTTAACCATCAAAAGGATATTGTCCTGCCATCCCTGGGGAGGCCACGGTTACGATCCTGTTCCCTGAATTCGTAAAAAAGAAAAACAACAATTAAATATGAAAAAATTAAGTAAAAAGTTCAAAGTGTTTCTTGTGGTCATCCTGCTAAGCACAGGAGGACTGCTGACGTTTAGTTTTTCGGATGATTATTTTGAGGTATCACGTAACCTCGACATTTTCGCCACCCTGTTTCGCGAATTAAACATTTATTATGTGGATGAAACAAAGCCGGGCGACCTGATGAAAAAAGGAATTGATGCCATGCTCGAATCGCTCGATCCCTATACTAATTACATCCCCGAATCAGATATTGAAGATTACCGTTTTATGACTACCGGTCAGTATGGAGGCATTGGGGCGCTGATTGGTCAAAAAGGAGACTTTGTGGTGGTCACTGATCCTTATGAAGGTTTTCCCGCACAAAAATCAGATATACGGGCGGGGGACATTATCATGGAAATAGACGGGAAATCTGTAAAAGGGAAAAAATATGATGAGATCAGCAAGATTTTAAAGGGCCAGCCCAAAACACCGGTGAAGCTTGAAATAAAGCGCGAAGGTGAAAAAGAATTGCTTGAAAAAATAGTGATGCGTGATGAGATAAAAATTAATAATGTTCCGTATCATGGAATGCTTGATAACAGTATTGGTTATATTAAGCTTACCGGGT
>DATEMK010000331.1:0-3682 GCA_035275625.1 Bacteroidia bacterium | reverse complement strand
TGGTCTTCAGGAACTTTCATTGTTTAATTTTGCTGAAGAAATGTATTTTTTCTGATGAATTTTGATCGTAAAGTGATGTTTAAAGAAAGCGATGTTCATGAATTGAGGAAAAAAAAACAGCATAGAAAGTTCCCATTCAATAAAGACAAAACAGAATTGGAATCATCTATTTTACTGGTGATGATTGTGATTTTGGCTGTTTTAGCGTGGGAAATTTTTGATCGTTTTTATTGACTTCAATTCAATTTAGAATTGCGTTAAAATTATTTCTAAAAAGTTTTTTATCGTTCGCGAATTAAGAATTATCACGGTTTAAACAGGAGCGTTATCATTTACTCCCTCTACGGATACAAAAATTAAATTGAAATTGCAAACACATTTATCATTTAATTTCTCAACTTTTTATTGCTGATAATTCAAAAACATTTAGAAACTTGTAAGATAAACAGTCATTATTATTGTCAAAAATAGTAAATGAATCCCGTTAAGAAACAATAAGATAATGAAGAAAAAAAAATCAGAAAAGGAAATTGCAGAAGAAATAAAGGCAGGTGTATTTAGAAGTTGGGATTATTGTTTTTATAATAAAAATAGAATTTTATTTAAAAGACCTTCTAAATCTTTTGAAAATCATTTAATGTTTCATGACGACCCTGAACCATTTTTTGAAAAAGATTTTTTTGAAAAAGAATTTAAGGGGGTTCCAGGAGAATATTATTTGGAAAAAAGTGAGTATGATCAATTGATATCAATATTTAAAAAACTTGACTTTCCTGAAGAATATTATGCAGATTTAATTTGGGGATACTTAAACATGGCTTTTGCTTCATGCACCGCTCCTCGCAGCAATAATTATTTTAGAAGCATGGTTAAGCCACAGTCTGAGCTCATTGACTTAATTGACTTGCTTGAAGAGTTATCTATTGGAAAAAAGCATGTTTTAGGTTTTACACTAGTTACAAGAGATATTATCGAGATTAGGAAGAAATATGGACCGCCAAGAAATCATAATTTTAAGGGACATTTAGCTGCACAGTTTATTGAAGCTCTGCTTAGAGATTATAAAGATCATCCTAAATTTGAAGTGCCCCGAGGGATTTATGAGCGGAACAAATTATATGGAAAAACGGATATGTTTCATGGACATAAAAACATGGAGAAAGATAAACAGGATTATTATGCAACTATAATTTATGAGTATGTTGTACGGAGAGTTTTCACACCGGCTTTTAACCTTATGTTTGATATGAATGAATTTTCTGCCTCTCCTGCAAAAAAAATGAGGCAACAATATTCTAAAAACCAAATATTTTTGCTTATAGGAAAGATGATGGAACTTTCCGGACTTTTTAAAGAGGAAAAAAAAGCGACTGATGAAGAATTAATTGGCAGAATAAAAAAGAAACTGATTTCAAAAATGTGGGAAGCAAAAATGAAGGTCAGGGATCTTAAAAAGAATAACAATGGATCATCAGATAGAATTTTTGATTTTACAAATTTTCATTTGGTTTTTATGTAGGGAATAATGGGACATCAAAATAATTTTAATTTTTCCCTGCCCTAAGTTAATTTTCGTTAGGAGCTTTGCATTTGCTTTTATTATTAACTTAACTTTCTCAGCATGCAAAATTTCTTGATGACCGAAAAAGAATACCATGATTTGGTTAGGAGGCTGGATGAAATCAATCAGAAGTTATCCACTAAAGTAAAATCCATGGAGAATTCGTGGATTGACAATAGCGAGTTTTTGCAGCTTCTCAAAATAAGCCGGAGGACGGCCCAGTCATACCGTGATAATAATATGATCGCATTTTCCATCATTGGAAATAAAATTTTCTACCGCATGAGTGATGTGGAAGATTTATTAAACCGTCATTATCAAAAGCGATTAATCTGACATTATAAATAACCAAACCATGCATCGTGTCACTTTGTTTAAAAATTTCACAGATTGCATTCGGGACATTGAGTTAGAAGAGGTTCTTAACTGTATAAAATCAGGTGAGAACAAGACAAAAATTATTCTGTTACGGAAATTAATTGCAGAAAGTAAAAATGATGAATATGACAGACAAAAGAAATGTCTTCCGGCATTTACCCCTTGTGGCACATTCAAAGGAGGAAGAAAACACGATTTAATTACATCATATTCCCGGATTATCATACTTGATATTGATGATGTATCTGAATACAAATTGCAGGAATTGGTTGAGTCATGCAGGCGTGATTTATTTGTTTTAGCAGCTTTTATAAGCCCGAGCGGGAAAGGAGCAAAAATATTAGTGCAGGTTTCTTCAGATGCAGACCACCACAAATCAGCTTTTCAACAAGTAAAAGTTTACTACCAAAAATTATTAAAGATAAAGATTGATGAATCCGGTAAGGATCTTACCCGGTTATGTTTTCTTTCATATGACCCTGGGTTGTATTTTAATCCTGACGCGAAAATTTTTGAGATCAATTCAGATCAAAAGTATAAGAAAGACCAAAAAGAAAATGTAGAATCAATTTACAACGATTGTATTTTAAAAACTGAAACAAAATTTCAATTTATTGATGGTAACCGGAACAATTTCATACACCATCTCGCTTGCAATTGTAATCGGTCCGGAGTTAGCCTCAGGGATGCACTTTCTTATATTTTGAGAGACTACAACTATAATCATGAAGAGGCAAAAAAAACAATTACGAGCGCTTATAACAATTATGAAGAGCATGACTCATTAAAAAACATTCGGGAAAACAAAGCTAAAAGAGCCTCTATCATTTTGGAAATTGAGGATTATCTAAAAAATTGTTACGATTTTCGATACAATATTGTAAGTGGCTTCATTGAATTTAAACCCCTCAATGAACACAATTACATTAGAATGACTGATTATGAGGAAAATTCACTGTTCCGTAAATTACTTAACAATGGAATCAATTGTGCAATAAATAAACTGCAAAAAATTTTACATTCTGATTTTTGTCCTAAATATAATCCTTTTGTAGATTATTTTAATAGCCTGCCAGCCTGGGACGGGAAAACCGATTTTATTGATATGCTTTCCGAAACAGTTATTACCACAAATCAATCACTTTGGAAGAAGTCTTTTAAAAAGTGGTTAGTGGCAGTTGTTGCATGTGTACTTGATGATAAAACAATTAATCAAACAGTTCCTGTATTTACAGGCCCCCAGGGACTTGGTAAAACTACATGGATGGAACGGTTGATTCCTGGTAAACTTTCCGCTTACAAGTTTTCGGGAACGATTAATCCAAATAACAAGGATACTCTTATACACTTAGTTGAATGTATGCTTATTAATCTTGATGAATTGGAAAATCTAAATCGCAGCGAGATAGGGTCTCTGAAAGAAATTATAACAAAAGATCAAATCAGGATAAGACGACCTTATGGGCATAATAACGAAACATTACCCAGACGAGCTTCTTTTATGGGCTCAGTTAATGCAAGCCAATTTTTAAATGATGCGACAGGCTCAAGAAGATTTCTTTGTTTTGAAACGCAGCAAATTGATTATAGGCATAAAATTGATATTGACCAGTGTTATGCCCAAGCTTTATTCCTGTTTAAGCAAGGTACATTTAAACATTGGTTTGATGAATCTGAAATTGATGAGATTAATAAAAATAATGAAATTTACCAGATCAGCCCTGTTGAAGAAGAAATGTTGTT
>DATEMK010000330.1:0-3711 GCA_035275625.1 Bacteroidia bacterium | reverse complement strand
ATACTGCGATCTTCCGCAATGCGAAGAAAAATCAATCGGTCAATTGCCTGCTGAACTGCAAAATTGATTTCATCTTCATCCAAATTTTTATTGTTCCAACTGATACTGGTTGCAAGATAGGTACGCCAACGATCCAACGATTGGAGAAATTCTTTGTCAACAGTCGCAGTTCCTTTTTTGTAAGTATCACTTTGAACGAATTTGTCAAAACTTCCTTTTAATACCCGCTCTTTGCTAAAGGCATCCCAAATAAATTCAAACTCTTTCAGGTAGTCCTGATATGTAAAGTACTTAATCCGGGCAACAGAGGCTTTATCTGAAGGGATCGGCTTCTTGGTGCAATCATAAACCGCAAATTCTTCGAAGTCGGTTATGATGCTTATAGGAAGTTTTGCACTCCAACCATACCTCCGCACCTGGTAAGCCGGAATGATTTCATTTTTAACAAATACGCTTGGTTTTTTTGCTTCAACAAAAAATAAGCGTTTGCCCCCTACCAAGCGAAAGGAATAATCCGGGGCTTTCATGGCTCCGCTTATTCTTATTTTATCTTCATGGATTACTTCACGATACGCTTCAGCGTACCCGTTTTCATTGTCAATGTCCCAGCCCAGGGTTTTGAAAAAGGGATCAATAAAATCCCTGCGTGTTAAGGTTTCGTTGTACTCAGATTTTTTATAAGAAACAATCTGTTCTTCAAAACGGGTAACAAGTTCGGAAATTTTATTGAAGGCAATTTCTTTTTGGGACATTGAATAACCGAAAGCGGGTTGTTCAAAAGTAGAAAAAAAATAATGTTACGGTAGTTTATTATGGTCAGACCTCAGTTTAAAGCAATGTGAAAAAATACTTTTGATACGACAGGAAAGAAAAAAATTAATGTGCAAAAAATAATTTTTCAACTGAAAGGAGATTTAATGTATCGTAATACAAGCTGGTGAGCAGTAAATTTTACTTAACCATTAATTTTTTATTATTCGCCATCATTATATTATCATTTACAAAATAATTGATAATAATTAATAACAAGTAAAATTTTTGGTTAAGGATTTGCTTCACACTGTATGTCAACCCGATTTTTTAATTTAAAAACAACAAAGCCAATTTTAGAAAAATCAATATATTATTTTTTAAAATACGCCTCTGAAAAGCAGAAGTGGTCAGACAAGGATGCTCTGGTTTTTAATAAAAAAATCTTAAAAAGGAAAGGAGAGTGACAGCAAAAAAATAAAAAAACCAGCCTAATGATTTCGAGGTCCTAAGCTGGTTTTAACCTTTAAGCCGCCTGATTCACTGCCGGGAACTTGCTATTCCCTTCTGAAGAACGGTCTTTTTGTTACCTCAAAAATAAAAAAGTTTTTAATTATCTGTGGATATTTTTTTAAAAAACAATTATTGCTAATCAATTAATTAAAAAAACAACAATTTTAAATCCCAAAAATTATGAATAAACTTCTTGGACTTATTCTATTTATTGCATTATGTGTAATAAACTCAATTAATGCAAAAACCATTGATCAGAAATATGCTGAAACGGTTGGAAAAAATTTCTTCAATCAAAAATTATCTGTTACGACCATGACTTTAGTTCATATGGAAAAATCAAATGATAATTTGCCGACTTACTTTGTTTTTAATATTAATGGAAATAAAGGCTTCGTAATTGTTTCTGGTGACGATAATACAAAACCAATTATAGGATATTCCGATGTACGAGGAATTGATTGGAGTAACCTTTCACCGAATTTTATTTATTGGATGAATGAGTATAAATCCCAAATTGAGTTTGTAAGAACAAATAATTTAAAAACGAATTCGGAGATAAAAAAGGAGTGGAAAGCATATAAAAATAATCAAACTATAAATGCTAAAACACAAAGCAGTGTTTCTCCTTTAATTTCCACAACATGGGATCAGGGACAATATTACAACGCACAATGTCCCGGGAACTCCCTAACAGGATGTACCGCAACTGCAATGGCACAAATAATGAAGTATTGGGATTATCCATCACAAGGAACCGGGTCGCATTCCTATTACCTACCTACTTATGGCACATTGTCTGCAAACTTTGGAGCGACAACTTACAATTGGGCATCAATGCCTAATAATGTTACTTCCTCAAACAGCGCTGTAGCCACGTTAATGTATCATTGCGGTGTCGCTGTTGAAATGAGTTACAGCCCCACCGCCAGTGCTGCGTGGGTTTTAACAAATGATGTTTATGGATATCATCCAAACAGTGCAGAAAACGCTTATGTAACTTATTTTAATTACAATTCTGGAACTTTACAAGGAGTTCAAAAAATGAATTACACTAGCTCCACATGGATTAATCTATTAAAAAACGAACTTGACAATTCAAGACCAATACAATATGTAGGATGGAATGCAACGGCTGGACATACATGGGTATGTGACGGATATAATAACTCTGATTTATTCCATATGAATTGGGGATGGAGTGGTTCTTCTGATGGATATTTCGATCTTAATCCATTCAATCCATTTGCAATTTTGTTTGGTAATGATCAGCAGGCATTAATTGGAATACAGCCAAATTCCACCTCAGGTTGCCAATGCCCAATTTCAACAAATCAATTTCCGGCTAATATTTTAACCCCGAATAGTTCATGGCAAAATGTTGCTTCGCAATGGGCAGGCGAATTTTCCAAATATTCAGTTCAAAACGGGGAAACATATACGTGGACATACTGTCAATCAACAGCAGGACAGGGTTATGATTTAAGCCCATACGATAATCGGTTAAATTTATATAATGATAATGGTACCTATATTACATGCGTAACAGATATCTGTGGCTTGGATGCAGAAATAACCTGGACTGCCACTTTTACAGGTAATGTCCGAGTTCAAACAAACGAATATGTAAATAGTGGTAGTCCATGTAATACAAATTCCATCAATAGCGATTTGTATTATCGTAAAATTAATGGAGGAGGAAGTATGCCATCCTTAACGTTTAATAATTATCAAATACTTGATGGTACTGGAGGTGGTTCAGGAAACAGCAATGGATTAGCAGAAGCAGGCGAAGAAATTGATATGTCCGTAGAATTACAAAATTTCTTGGGAAATGCAACTGCACATAACGTACACGCTGACTTATCAACAACTGATAGTGATATAACTATAACCGATGACAGTGAGGATTATCCAGACATCTCAATAGGATTGAGCGAATGGACTAATTCGGATTATGATTTTGATATTTCTTCCTCATGTCCTGAAAAGGATGTTACGTTTTCATTGTCTATTACTTCAGATGAAAGTTCTTGGACAGCAAATTTTGTTGTTCACATTTATGGAGGTACTATTCAGCCTCCTAATTTAATTTCACCAAACGATGGACAAACAATGTCAACAGGTTTTATCAACTGCGATTGGAGCGATGTTGGAAGTGCAACATTATATCAGATTGAGGTTGCATATGATTATGGATTTACAAATATTGTTTATGATGTTTATAATAATCTTTCCCAATATGGGTGGAATTTTTCAAATCCGAATGAAACCTATTATTGGAGGGCAAGAGCACAAGCGAATAGTATTTGGTCGAATTGGTCAAGTGTATGGAGTTTTAATACAAATGTAACGACAACACAGCCACCAAATCTGATTTCACCAAACGATGGACAAACGATGGTACCAGGATTTATAAATTGCGATTGGAGCGATGTAGGGGGTGCA
>DATEMK010000329.1:0-4672 GCA_035275625.1 Bacteroidia bacterium | reverse complement strand
AACAGAACAATTAAAAATTTTTATGAAAACTAATTTACCTTCCAGTCAGCAACCGGATGTATTTCTTACAGGGGAAAATGGCGACAGCAGGTTAAACCATTTTTATAATGGTTGTGAAGCATTATTTAACCAGGCAACAATTGCCCGGTTCAAGCATTTGTGCGGTGAGTATCCCTCGGCAAGCTCTTTTGCTTTATGGCTTTCCTGCCACTTGCTGAATGAACAGCAATTTCCATCTCATATTTTAAAAACTGTTCTTTATAAAACTCCTGTTAAAACATTTCTGATTTATAATAATTATAAGGGGATGCAGCATGGTTTTATTTTAGTGGAGAAGTAAAAATACTTGTTTAAAAGGACTTCTGAAAGCTCAATTTTTTTTATCTTCGCGTAATATTCATTCTCACAATGGCCGAAATTAACGCAACGATACTTATTCCGGATATCAGCGGATTTACAGAGTTTATGTCAACGACTGAACTCAGCCACAGCACACACGCCATCAATCTTCTTATTAATGCTATCGTGGAAGCTGTTGGTGAAGAATATGAAGTATCAGAGATTGAAGGAGATGCTGTTTTGCTTATCAAAAAGGGGCCGGCTCCTTCCCAAAAAGAAATACTGGACATCTGCCTTAAAATTTTTAATGCCTTTCATTTTCAGCGAAAGTGGCTGCAGCAACACGCTATATGCCCCTGCGGGGCCTGCCAGAGTATTATTAATCTTTCATTGAAGTTTGTCGTACATCACGGACCTTTGGCAGAAATAAAAGTGGGGCGTTTTGTAAAACAATCAGGCACTGAAATGATAGTTGCTCACCGGCTGCTGAAAAACAGTATAGACAACAACGAATACCTCTTGATGACAGAAAAACTTTTGCAGCAGGCGGCTGATTCACCGGAAGATGTTGAAATGGAATGGGTCAGTTCATCGGAAGAGTATTCTTCAATCGGTAAAATTGAGTTTCGCTTTACCCTGCTCAACGAAGCAAGAAAAAATGTACCGGAACCACCGGAGCCGCAAACCTATTACCGGACCGATAATACTTCTTACCTCGAAATGCCGGTAGCCGCCAACTTTCGTGATGTCTACATGGCCATAATGAATATTCCCGGTCGCCCCGGATGGATACCAGACCTGCGAAAAGTAGAACAGGACAGACCCGAAGTATTTATCGGAAGCATTCATCGTTGCACATTTGAAAATTACCAGGCTGTTATATCGCCCCTGCGAATGACTTTATCGGATGAGGGAATCATTTATGCTGAAAGCTGCAGGATTAAAGAAATGAATCTCTCATTGGTTCATGAATTTGTATTTAAAAAAATAAATGAAAAGACCTGCGGCTTTGCCGTCCGTTTTATGAATGCCGGTGAATCTCCCATACCGGAAAAAGAAAAGGCGCTCCTTTTTGAGAAGATGAAACAAATGGCGGAAAAACTTAAGGAGTATTGTGAAAAAGTGGAAGTATCCTGATTCCTTATTTTAATAAATTTGTATAATGATCATAAATTAAAATAATAGAACATGAAAAAAATATTTTACTCTGTTTTTTTAATGTTGGCAATATCCTGTTTCAGGGTGCATGCCCAAAGCAGCTTTACACTTCAAAACTTAAATAATTATCTCCAGGGAAGCAGCAGCACTTACCTTTTTGAAGGATCGGTGGATGTTATTAATAACAGCGCCTCTGCCAAAGATGTAATTATGTTTAGAAAAATTAATAATGTGGCATCGGGGCATGAAAGTTATTTTTGCTGGGGTACATATTGCTATGCGCCCTCTAAAGATTCTTCAGACCCTGAACACATGTCCCCGGGGAGTTTACTGCTTGCATGCGCTGATCTTACCACTTTGGCTGACGGATTAAGTACAGTGACATATTGCTGGTTTGATGCAAATAATCCTTCCGATTCAATTTGTCTTGAATTTATTTATGACATTACTACCGGCATAAATGAAGCAGCAAATGCGAATGCTGAGTTTCTCTCTCTGCCGCATCCCAACCCTGCTGATACGAAAACTACTATATTTTATCATCTTAAAAATCACGATGCCGGTTCAGGAATTATTTTTTATAATGTAATCGGTTCAAAAATTCTTGAAGTTAAATCAGACGGTTCAAAAGAGGAACTACAGTTAAACACTGCTTCTTTTCCGGGAGGAGTATATTTTTATTCTTTAATTTCTGACAGTAAAGTAATAGGAACAAATAAGCTTATTGTTACGCATAAAAACTAAGATCCTGTTTCAGATTCTGGTACTTATACTCACAACTCCAGGCAGGTTAATGCTTCTTTCTGCCGGTTTTTTCAATCAATAAATTTCCCAAAATCGCCCGGTAAAGTATAATAAAAAATTCTTTTCAGATATTTGTAATGGAAATGCGAATTGGCAATTTCACTTTAAGTGCAGTGGTAACCTTTTACAGAAAATATTTACCGCTCAAACGCTCCGGCATTTAAAGCGTAATTTTGGGAAATGAATAAAAGTAAACATGACCTGTTGCTTGCTGATGACGATGCAGACGATTGCATTTTTTTTAAAGATGCATTGGAAGACCTGCCTGTTATTTCAACTCTCACGACAGTCCATGACGGAGTTGAATTGATGCAGCTGTTATCCGCAAGGAAAGGTAACCTTCCTGATATTCTTTTCCTGGATCTCAATATGCCGCGCAAAACCGGCTTTGAATGTTTATCTGAAATTAAATCGGATGATAAATTAAAGCATCTTCCTGTAATCATTTTCTCCACATCGCTCAATATGGAAGCGGTGAATTTGCTCTATGACACGGGAGCAAATTATTATATTCGCAAGCCGGGTGACTTTTCCAAATTAAAAAAAATTATTCATGAGGCGCTTACCATAACTGCTCAAACCACTTCGAAACAACCAGCGAGAGAAAAATTTGTGCTCCAGGCTTAAATAAAAAAATGGTAATGAAAAATACTCCTGGTAATTTGCAGTTCCTCGCAGGAGGGGGTGAAATGGGCCAACTTACCCGCGCAAAAGATTGGGGCAAAACCGCTTTAGGCGAACCCGAATCATGGCCTCAGAGTTTACGAACCACATTGGGCATTGTTTTAAATTCTAAGTTCCCCATGTTTTTATGGTGGGGTCCTGAATTAATTTGTTTTTATAATGATGCGTATCGCCCCAGCTTAGGGCAGGATGGAAAGCACCCTTCTATTTTAGGCATGCAGGCAGAAAAAGCCTGGCCTGAAATATGGCACATTATAAAACCATTGATTGACCAGGTTTTGGCAGGCGGGGAAGCTACCTGGAGCGAAGACCAGCTGATTCCCATTTTTCGCAATGGTAAAATTGAAGATGTATATTGGACATTCAGCTACAGCCCGGTAAATGACGAATCGGGTGAGGTGGCGGGTGTATTGGTAACTTGTAACGAAACAACTGACAAGGTAATTACACTTAAAAAAATGGAAGAGAGTGGAAAACGTTTTCGTTCACTCACTGAAAGTATTCCGCAAGTAGTCTGGGAAACAGATGAAAAAGGAAATGCTTTGTTCGCCTCCGCAAAATGGAAAGAATTAACAGGCATAGTCCCCACCGGGGAAACATCCTGGAGAGAAGTGCTTCACCCGGATGATTATGAAAAAAATAAAAATATATGGATGCACAGCCTCGCAACCGGGGATACTTACAAGTGCGATGTAAGAATCAGGAACAGGACTGTGGAGTTCAGGTGGCATACCGTTACCGGTGAACCTGTTTATAATGATGAAAATAAAATTATTAAATGGGTGGGTGCATTTACGGATATACATAACGAAAGAACTTTTACCCATGAATTAGCAAGGCTTGTGGAAGAGCGGACCAAAGAGCTTGAATTATTAAATGATTCCCTCAAAAAAAGTGAGAAACGGTATCACCTGATGGTGGAAGAAGTACAGGACTATGCCATCCTGTATTTAAACCGTGAAGGATTTGTTGAAAACTGGAACAAGGGTGCGGAGAAGATAAAGGGCTACCGGGCTGAAGAAATTATCGGTAAAAACTTTTCCTCTTTTTATACTGAACACGACCGGAACAACCAGCTTCCCCAAACGTTGTTGAACCGGGCAGTGCTCACCGGTAGAGCAGTGCAGGAGGGATGGCGTGTCAGGAAGGACGGAAGCCTTTTTTGGGCAAGTGTTGTAATCACTGCCGTACATAATGAAGAAGGCAATGTTATCGGATTTTCAAAAGTTACACATGACCTCACCGAAAAAAAGGAAGCCGATGATAAGCTTAAAATAAATGCAAAAGCGCTGGAACAAAAAAACAAAGAGCTGGAAGATTTGAACAAAGAGCTGCAATCATTCGCTTATATATCCAGTCACGATTTACAGGAACCATTAAGAAAAATTCAAACTTTTTCTACACAAATTATAGAGAAAGAATCCCGGAATTTATCTGACAGCGGAAAAGATAAATTTCAGCGGATGCAAAATGCCGCTAAGCGGATGCAAACCCTTATTGAAGATTTGCTCACCTATTCGCGCGCGAATACGGCTGAAAGGAAATTTGAAAAAACCGGGCTGACTAAGATTGTGGAAGAAGTAAAAGAAGATTTAAAAGAAGAGCTGCAGCAAAAACATGCAACCATTGAAGCGGCTGAAATGTGCGAGGTCCATATTATTCCTTTTCAATTCCGGCAGCTTATGTA
>DATEMK010000328.1:0-3327 GCA_035275625.1 Bacteroidia bacterium | reverse complement strand
CGGATTTTGGATTTGCAGTTGAAAATATAATTTTTAAAGCTGAAGAAAAACATGCTGACCTGATTGTTATGGGCACAAAAGGTGCAAACGGTTTGCAGGAAGTATTGATAGGAAGTAATGCCGGTTCTGTCATTGAGAAATCAACATGTCCGGTTTTAATTATTCCTGAAAATGCACAATTTAATACTATTGATAAAATTGTTTTTGCAACTGATTTTTGCGACAGCGATTTTTATGCTATTGCCTCTCTTGCTAAAATTGGCGAGTTATTTAATTCCGAAATAATGATTATACACATTTCACAAATTGGACCTACAAAAGATTATGAGAAAGATGTACTTGAATGGTTTAAGAATGAATTGAAGTATAAAGCAAATATCGAATATGAAAATATATCGTTCCATGATTTGGTAGGCGGAAATGTAGATTACGAGCTTGAGGATTTCATTGAAAAAAACAAAGTGAATTTGCTTGCATTGTCCATGAGGAAAAGAAATCTTTTTTCAAGACTCTTTGAAAGAAGCCTCACAAAAAAAATGGCATATCACACTCATATTCCCCTGCTCGCTTTTCATGCATCAGCGAGATGAAACTAATATATTTAACAAATAATTCATAATGGGGACAAAAAATTTAAAAAAATGAAAACAATACTCTTTATCCTGCTTTCATTAAATGTAATGGCGCAGAACGAAAACAGCGGAGTGTATCTCACCTTTAACGATTATGTAAACAACAAGCTGTCGTACGAAATTAATTGCAAAACAGAAAAGCATAAAATCAGGATGAATGAATTTCTCAATAAGTCGTACATCACTGTAATTCATAACGGGCTTAAACATCAATTAGACAAGGACAGCATTTACGGATTCATCTCCTGTGATGAACCGCTCATAAGATTTCAAAACAAAGACCACTATTATTTAACTGAAAAAGGTCTTGTGTGGATTTTTTACAGAAACGAAAGCAAAACAAACGGCAAAATAATTACTGTGGTAAAAAAATATTATTTCGCTGCGAAAGGTGATGGGAAAATGCAAGACCTTTCAAAAGCAAATTTAATGAAGGCATTTCCTGACAACCATAAGTTTCACGATATGCTCGATGCTGAATTTAAAAATGAAACCGACATTGCTGCTTATGATTCGTTTCATAAAATGTATAAAGTAAATCATCTTTTAGAGCAGGCAAGTAAATAACCATTAAAAATCAAATCCATGTCAGAGACACAATCATCCAGAAGAAATTTCTTAAAAGTTCTTGGTGTAACAGCCGGAGCTACCGTTGCAAGTACAACTACCTTTGCAGGATTAATTGACCACACCAAAATTCAAAAATTAAATCCTGAACAGAAAGAATTCATGCTCACATACGAAAAATGGATGGATGAATTTATTGATGCAATCCGTAAAAAAAAAGCAGAACCCGAAAATCTTGAAAATCACAAAAAGATGGCAGCACTTGCTGAACGCGCTGCGACATGGAAACCTCAACTCACAGAGTACATGAAAGATAAAACATTTGCACTGATTTATCAGGAAGCTATTCAACGCACTAAGAAGGAAATTTAGATAATGAGGATACAGGTAAAATATTTTGGTCGCGCTTGTGGATTTGCTGCTGCATTGATTTATTTGGGTTGTGCAATTTCAATGGCGTTCCTTGGTCATGATGCAGTAATAATTTTTGCAAATAGTTTTTTTCATCACCTTGATGTTTCATCAATCATAAAAGATGCTCCTATGGGATGGGTTGAAATTTTATTTGGCGCAGTTGAATTTTTCATTGTCGGTTGGCTTGGCGGGGCAAGCATTGCAGCTATTTACAACTACAGTATTGTTCATGAAAGAAAAGATTTCATTGTTTCGCATAAAAAAACTTCAAAGCTCTCTTCAAAATGAAATCAAGCAATCATCACCTGTGGATGATTTTAGGATGTCTGCTTCCGTTCTTCCTGATATTTCTTGCTCCAATGTTCGGAATCAGCAGTAACATTTCATTTTTCATTTTCATAATAGCAATGTTTGGTTGCCATTTATTGATGATGAGTCGGCATCACAAGCATGAGCAGAAAGAAGATGATAAATCAGTTACTCACCAACACTAAAAAAATTCAAATCGTGTAACTCGTTTCATTGAAATGGAGCGTTGTGCTTTTCAAACCGACACAACATTCAAATAGTTGTTTCATGACAAACATCATTTTAAGTACTGACCTTTATCATTGTTCAACTATTCCAATAGCTGCATATTTGCAATGTAAATGAAAAGCCAGTACTAATGTGGAATCAAAAAAAGGAATGTGAGGAAGTTGCAGATATTTTTAAAACCATCTCGCATGCTGATAGAATTGCAATACTTTCTTATATCTGTGATTGCAATCAGTGTACTTGCCGTGTAAAAAATATTTATGAAAAATTAAATCTTTCTCAACCATCTGTATCCAGGCATTTGAGCTTAATGAAAAAACAAAATATTGTTAAACGTATAAGTAAGGATGGTGATACCTATTTCACCTTAAACCTTAAGAGTAAAATTGTCAGGTGTATTCAGGATTGCGTAACCGATTTGACAAAAGCTAAAACTAAAAAATAAACAATGAAGCCAGTTTCAAAACATGACAAATATCATATTTTCTTCTGCAATAAGTCATTGTTTTCAACGTATATCGTATATACTTTTGAGCAGTATTTAATACAATGAAAAAATATCCACTTATAAAGCAAACACTGATTCTCCTCTTGACAGGTGTTTATTTTTTTGCTGCGAATGGATTAATTATTCAAAAATTATTTTGCGATGGAGCATTAACTCATGTAAGTTTTTCTTTAACTGGTGAGGGCAGGTGCAGTCAATGCCCCACTGATAAAAATTGCGAGGATAATTGTTGTCATTCAAAAATTGTTTTTCAAAAATTAAATGATTCACAAAAAACAAGTAGAGCAATAAAAATAAGTCAGCCCAGGTTGATAGCATTTTTCAATTTCATTCCGGAATATCTTTTAGGTACAAACGAAAATACTTCTCAAAAGAGTTTTTCATCTTTTGCTTCACCGCCTCTTATTATTCACGAGCCGGTGTTTTTAATTAACCGCTCTATCCTTATTTAATATAACGACTTTGTTGTTTCACCTTGACTTTTAATTAAGTCAGGGGCTGCCATCAGTGCTGTAGTAATTCCGTTCATTAAATAACAAATTTAAGTCTAACAATTAAAAAATCAAAAGTCATGTTCTACGATGGTTATAATTTCTGGGGAATGCACATGATATGGTGGTTCTTCTGGGTTCTGTTCCTGTTCACCATTTTCGGATGGTATGAACCGGT
>DATEMK010000327.1:0-7138 GCA_035275625.1 Bacteroidia bacterium | reverse complement strand
TGCCGACATAAGCAATCGAAATCGCTTCACCTTTTTTCTTTGCTTCAACAGCACGGTCTATAGCTTCATCTATATCCTGAAACAGGAAATCAAGATAGCGTGTGTGAATTCTTTTTTCGCAACGCCATTGTTCCATTTCAGCCGCAAGGCAGGTCCCTTCATTCATCGTAATGGCAAGTGGCTGCGCTCCTCCCATCCCGCCAAGGCCTGCTGTAACGTTTAAAGTATTTTTTAATGAGCCGCCAAAATGCTGACGCGCCACTTCAGCATACGTTTCATAAGTTCCCTGCACAATGCCCTGTGAGCCTATGTAAATCCATGAGCCGGCTGTCATCTGACCGTACATCGTTAGTCCCAATGCTTCCAATTTGCGGAACTCATCCCATGTTGCCCAATGTGGAACAATTTGTGAATTGGAAATTAAAATTCTCGGAGCGTCTTTATGCGTTGGTAAAATACCAACTGGCTTTCCTGATTGTATTAACAAAGTTTCATCATCATTCAAATCTTTTAATGCTTTTACTATAAGATGGAAACATTCAGGATTGCGGGCAGCTTTTCCCGTTCCGCCATAAACAATTAAATTTTCGGGACGCTCTGCAACATCCGGATCGAGGTTGTTATGAAGCATTCTTAAAGCAGCTTCCTGTACCCAGCCTTTGCAGGAGAGGGCAGTGCCAGTGGGCGTTTTTATTTTGGAAATGTCGAGCTTGCTGTTGAGGACTTCGGGCATGATTGTATGAATAACGATTGAATACGAATTTATAAAAAGATGTACGAAGATAATTAAGATTGCGCAATTGTGTTTTGCAAAATTATTGAAATAACAAAATTGATCAGGCGCAAAAGACTAAACAATCAGCATAACTTTTATTATTCCTGTACTGTTGATCCTTCACTGCAAAATAAAGGCATAGGAAATGAACAGTAATATAATTGCCGGGTTAAAAGCAAAAAGCTCCGATGATAATTGTCACCGGAGCTTTTTAATTAATTTTAAGTTTTCTATTACATATTAATATTCCCACAGATCGTGTTCCATATTAGTAATATCGGTTTTAATTCTTTCCGATTCCACTAAGGCATCCATTCCCTGCCGGTACTCTTCAATCCTCCGGTCAAACACATTGGATTCTTTCATGATGTAACTGGCAAACATACGTTTCTGGAAAATGTCATCATAGGTTCTTCTTTCAGCATCATTATGCGGATTGAAACATTCAGTCTGAGCCAAAAGCCCCCTGATTTCCGGAAAATAAATCCAAAATGTAGGAACTTTTTTTGCACCTTCCCGCTGATTTCCTTTTTCGTCAACTTCATAAAATAAAGGCGCTATTCCAATAATACGAACATCCATAACAGATCTTTGCTTATCAAAAAACCATTCTTCTTTTATTCGATAAGCGACAATTTTATCTCTTGAAAACTCCCTGATGATTACTGTGTCATGAACATTATAAGGAGGTTCAGGATCAGTAATGGTTGTACTATCAACACCGGCACCGCCTATTTTAGCAAGTTCTTCTTTAGTTTTAGGGGTGATAAATTCATCTTCGTTATAAGCTGTGACAGAACCTTCTTCAACTGCATCCATAATCATGTCAATAAGACTCTTGCGGTCTTTCATTTGCTTAGACAATGGCCAGGCAAAAGGAAGATTCATTTTTTCTTTCAGATCAATAACTCTCCAAATTTTTTTTGACCACATAACATCCGCTTCCCGAAGGTAGGCTAATGCTGTGGCAGGCCTGTATGGATAATGCTCCCTGACGTACACACCGTCCAATACATTTGACGTTGGAGCCTGTGAAAAAGAAGCATTGATGCCTGACAGAAACACTGCAAGGATAACTACGATTATTTTTCTCATTTTAATGAATGTTTGAATGATTACGCTGATTTTTATATACGTCTAATTCAATACAAAGTTTAATGGATTTAATGATCGGGTAGTTTTATCAGGAAGAGAAGCTTTAATATATTCAAAGTAAATTTTCGTACCTAATGGAGATTGAAGGATATTATCCTTCATTGCCTGGGTCAATAAATTGGAATTGCTTTCAATTTCAATGGGATCTTTACCTCTTTTAACAATCGTAATTTTAAAACCTGTTACCCTGGGGAAAAGCTCAAAATCGAATCCTTCCATTACAGGGATGATTGCTGACTGAGCAGCAAGCGTATTCTTATTTATAGGTCCGCCTTTCATATTTGCAATTTTTGCTACAGGATCCGGAACCCGCTTTACGCGATATTTCATTGCACCCATCGGCATATTTTTATTATCCATTTTAGCAGAAACGCTAATGTTGCAATCACCTTGTGTGGTTGCTGTTGCAATGTAATGACCGCCACCAGCTTTTGGATCTTTTGCTAATGTAACCCCTCCGCCTGTAGCGGTGACAGCGACAAGATCGTTGGCTACACCTGGAACAGAAATAGACATCGGATTAGGTACTCCTATATATAATACATTCATTTTGTCAGCTGAAATAACTGTTGATGGTTTTGCAGCAATGTATTCGGAGGTAAATGCATACGATTCATCCAAATTAGTGGTTGGGTTTTTAACTGTAATAATTCCACCCCACTTTTTTATTCCCTCCGAACCGGGCACAGTTTCATATCTGCCTAATCCTCCTGCAACAGGCAATTCCTGGCCTGCGCCTCGTAAAACTTTTTTTGCAGTATCAACATCTCCAACTGATATTTTTGGATTAGCCGTTGACATTAATGCAGCAAGAAAAACATCGGCAGTATATTTTTGTCCGAGTAAAACGTAACTTGTCGGAGCTATAACGCGCGCCTGTAAAGATTCAACTTTAAACGAGGCTTTGTCTATAGAGCTTAAAAGATGAGTGACTACTTCAGATTCGGTATTCTTAACATCAGCCTGAAATTTAGTCAACAGTGCAACAGATGCAACCACGGGGTTGTGATAAAAATTCGCCATTTCCCAAGTTCTCTTATTGTCTTCTTTATAAACTTTACTTGAAGGATCAGGATCTTTCGTATTAAGCAACTCGTCAAATCTTGAAACAAATCTTTTTTGATCTTCAGGTGGAACATTTTTCAGCATATTCTGCTTAAATTCTGTGATTTTTGCTTTAAACTTTGAGGCTTCTGCTCCTTTTCCATCGTTCTCCTGTCCACAAAGTATAAGTGTAGGAATGTCATAATTTTCCTTGTCATCCATTTCGATCAAAGGAGGCACTTTTTCACCTTTTGCTATATCAATCCCATCTGCTTTTATTACCAGCGCATTTTTAAGGCTATCAATATAGGCTGACATTTGATCAGAAAGTTTTTTTGTGGAAATAGCTTTGTCGTAATACGGCTTGGTTTTAACCGGATTATTTTTCATTGCAAACTCAAAAGCATCGTAAGCTGTTTTGTTTTTATCTGTTGTATTCTTATTGGAAACCTCCAGGCTGTCATTTACAGTTACAAAAGCGTTAATAATTTCTTTTGAAACGTTCAAGGCAAGAAGGGCAGTAAGAACGAGGTACATCATGTTAATCATCCTCTGTCGAGGAGTAAGTTTCGCGCCCGCCATATTCTAGATACTGATTTTTGGTTGTTGGTTAATTAATTAATGACTTTGGTTAATGCTATAACGAAGTTTTCTCTCACTTATTTGGATTCATGTTCATCGCTGATAACATATTACCATAAACCGTGTTAAGTGAAGACAAATTCTTGGCAAGTTTCGCAACTTCATCCTTATATTTTTTAGTATCTTCCATGGATGAATTTAAATTTTCCATTAAGGAATGGATGCCATCATAAAAACGGGAAGTTTGTTTAAGGTGATTTGCTGAGTCCTGCAATTGTAATTCATAATTTGCATTTAAAGCTGCAAGGTTTTTACCGGCATTTTTCATCTGGTCGTTATATGCTTTTATATCGTCAGTTGACACATTCATTTCTCCTAAAGCCTGCGCAGCTTTATCATAAGATTGAGTCAGGTTACCTAAGGATTTAGAAGCATTACGGGCACTTTGAGCATACTCATTGGTTGCTACCGAAGCATCTGTGATATTAGAAAGCTTACTGGTATTATCACTGAGAGCTTTTAAACCTGTTCCCAAACTTTGGATCAGTTCCGGACCTACTTTTGCATCAGCCAGCATTTTGTCTAATGCCTGGGCTGCAGGATCAATTTTTTTGATCTTTCCCTTTTCATAGCCAGGCTCATGCATCCCGGCAAGTTCAGGATAAACTAATGACCAATCTACATCTTCATGAGGAGGTTCAAATCCTGAAAAGAAGAAGATAACTGCTTCTGTTCCTAATCCAAGTACGAGCATTATACCTGCTCCTTCATAGTGCTGGATTTTGAAAAGAGCACCTAAAATTACAACTGCCGCACCCCATCCATAAAGACGAGCCATATTTCTTTTAAATGCTTTTCCTTGTGTTAATTGCGCAATTCCCATAGTTTTTTAAAATGATTTTAAAGGTTAATAATTTATTTGGTTTGACTGGTAAATTAAATACTAAATCGCTGAAAAAAAATCTTACAAGTTATAATCAGAAGTCCGACTTATCCCTGCCCATAAAATCCATCACACATCGAAATCCTATATAACACTTCGCGGTATCCTGGTATTCATAAGAACGTGTGCCGGTTTGCAAGTAGAATCCAACATCTTTCCATGAGCCTCCTCTGATAACTTTTCTCTTTAAAACAACAGGGTCGTTTTCCTTAACTTCATAAACATAAGAAGGGTTCAGATCATGTGTAAAGTTATACGCTGATTCGTCAAATGCATCATTGCACCATTCAGAAACATTCCCTGCCATGCAAAAAAGTCCATAATCGTTAGGCCAGTAAGCCGTAGCTTTAACTGTATAAAATCCACCGTCATCCAGATAATTTCCTCTCATGGGTTTAAAGTTACCGAGAAAACATCCGCGGCTATTCCTTATATACGGACCTCCCCAGGGATATGGTGAAAGATCCAATCCGCCCCGTGCGGCATATTCCCATTCGGCTTCGGTAGGCAACCTGAAGTCCTGCACAAAAGTTTCCTCATTGGTCATTAAATAACTGGTGAGTAATTGTGTTCTCCAAATACAAAAAGCTCTTGACTGTTTCCATGTTACTCCGATCACCGGATAATCGTCATAAGCAGGGTGCCAGAAATACATATTTGTAATGGGATCATTGAATGAATAAGTGTAATCATGAATCCATGATAATGTATCAGGATAAACGTTAATGATGTCTTTTTTGATAAAAACGGAACGATCGGTTTTTCCCTGTTCTCTCTGATCTCTTTGAGCCGCTGTTTTCAAATCAACCCAGTAATATTCATAATTGAGCTTACGGGTATCAATTTCTTTTCTTCTGTAAAACCTTTCACTTTCCGGAAGAAATAATTCTGCTAAAGTTTCCACATTTTCCTCTTCCTCCCACTTTATTTTAGCTTTCCAGTTAATTCTTTCACCATATTCACCCTCTTCAATGAGATGATCACCCCCGATAAGGCGATGAGCAAGTGAATCTCTGACCCATTCAACAAATTGGCGATACTCATTATTCGTGATTTCCGTGTTATCCATATAAAAAGCATGTATCGAAACTGTACGGCTTTGAGCAACCAATGAGTAAGGAACATCCTGATCACTGGGACCCATGTTGTAAGAACCTGATGGAATAAAGACCATTCCATAAGGATCTGCCTGGTACCATCTCTCCCGACCCGGTGCACCTACTAATTGACCACGGTTACCTCCTCCGCAACTGCTAAGTATCAGCAGAATGAAAGATCCGATTATTAGTTTTTTCATCTTCGGCAAGTTTAGTTTAGACTTTTAGATTTAATGATCATAACCCCTAACGGCAAAACTACAATAATATTTTTTAAACTCATTTTTTTATCACTTTTATAATCCAATACTATAAAAACGATTTTCTCAAAAATAAGTTACTTATTATCTTTTTTTTTAAATTAATCAGAGAAATCTTACGTTTCTGAGAACAGGTGGGATTTTTTTCTTAATCTTATAACAATAGCCAAGTGTAATTTCGTGGGATCCATTACTGTAATTTTTAATCGGTGATGTGGTAATATCATAGGAATATCCAAGGCGAAGGTTCTCAATAATATTGACTCCGACCATTGCTACAATGGCATCCTCTAATCTATAAGAACCGCCTATCCAGAAACGATTGTTAAAATGAACATTCAAATTGAAATCGGCAATCGTCTTTGCAGGAATTGATTTTACAAAAACAGATGGTTTCAGGGCAACCGAAGGAGTTAAGTCAAAACTTGCACCAATAGTTCCATACAAATGCCTTACAGCTTTGGAGGCAAAATCTCCATAATTAATTTTTGGCTCTGTTAAATTTGTTGCTGAAATACCTGCATACAAATGTTCGGAGTTATAAAAAGCTCCGGCACTTACATCAAACTTGGTTCCGCTAACTGAAGCCTGAGGTATTAAATTATCAGTTGGGTCATTAGGAATATAAACTCCTCCCTGTGAAGCCAAACCTCCCTCTAAAGATTTTTGAAGTATTCCTGCATCAACGCCTAAAGCGATATTGCCTGATCCGACAGTAAATCTTAATGCATAGGCAAGTTTTGCAGTCAGGCTTTTTTCAAATCCTAATTTATCACTCATTATTGTCAAACCAAGTCCTCCGTGTAAAAAATCCACGGGGGCATCCACACTGAGCAGCATTGTTTTAGGAGCACCTTCAAAACTTACCCATTGACTCCTGTAAAGAAGACTTGCGCAGATTGCATCGTTACTTCCTGCAGTGGCCGGATTTGGCTGTAAACGGTTAAACATATTCTGGCTGAACTGCGGATCCTGCTGAGCAAATACGAGAACGGAAGAAGATATTAAAAGGAGTGTAAATAAAACTTTTTTCATATTGATTCTGTTAGATTTTATGGATTGGCTAAGTTGGATTTTTAAAACAGGCGGTAAAGTAACTAAAAAATTTATTCAATAACAAAACTAAATTTTTTTTATCCTTTATACTTGTTTATTTGTTTTTTGTTTCTTATTGATTTTTCGATTTTTTACCTGGTTTTTTAACCCATTTTCTGAAGCGCCTGCCACCATCTGTCAGGTATTTCATTATTACATGCCTGCTCGTAATCTTTATATGAACAGG
>DATEMK010000326.1:0-9567 GCA_035275625.1 Bacteroidia bacterium | reverse complement strand
AGAATCTTCAGAAGATAAACCCTGACCGGGTAAAAATTTTGAACTTAAAATTAACAAACAGAATAAAAATAATTTAGGCATAATGAAGCGGTCTTTTATTATTTAGAATGATTCTAAATAAGCTGCAAATCAAAAACATTTAATTTTAACCGCCAAATTTTTATGAAAATATTTAAAAGTGAAGCAGTGAGAATTTCGGTGATTTATTTCTTGGTCACCAGGATTACTTTAATTTTTATCAGTGTTGCTGTGCTCCAGGAATTTACTCTTCATGGCAATATAAAAAGTGAACATGAAATATTCCATGAGAATTCCCTTTTAAATACCTGGGGGAATTTTGATACAGGCTGGTATTTAAAAATTGCACGCGATTGGTACCCCGATCTCAAGAGCACTAATCCCGGTTCTTCATTTGAGCAATATTCATTTTTCCCGCTGTACCCTGCGCTAATCCGCTCATTGCATTTTGTTACTGGCATCAATAATTTTATCTTAGGCTTGTTTATAAGTAATATATGTTTGTTCCTTTCGGGTTTGATGCTTTACAAAATATCAGAAAAACTATATGATAAAAAAATTGCAGAGTGGTCTTTAATTTTCATGTATTTGTCCCCGGTCTCTTTTATTTTTTCAGGAGTTTTTACAGAGTCGCTTTACCTGGTTCTGATTTTAAGTTCCTTTTATTTTGCATTTAACCAAAAGTGGTTTGCTGCCGGAATATTCTCCATGCTGTTAACCTTATGCAGGCCGGTTGGCTTTATGATCGTGCTTCCTCTTGCGTTTATTTATTTAAAAAATAAAAACTTTAATTTCCGGGAAATAAATGTTCAGGCGCTGAACTTTATTTTCGTTCCGGCTGGAATTATTTTATTGCTTTGGCTGAACTACGCAAACTCGGGTGATCCTTTCATGTTTGCACATAACCCGGGTTATTCCGGAAAAATTTCAAATCCGTTTATAAATATATATAAAGAGCTTGGCAGCAGTTATTTTACTTTGTGTTTTTTATCCTGGTACACTTTGGTTTTTATTTTATTCTGGCTGTTTTTTTACGGGCATTTAAAATTTGCATTTCACCTGGTGATCATTTATTCGCTGTTCATACCCTTATCCTTTGGTTTAATGAGCATGCCGCGAATGATATTGTCTGCCTTTCCTTTTTTTATCCTGGTCAGCAGTGTAGCCTGCAAATACAGGCTGCAAAATATATTTTCAATCGTATTGGTTTTTCTCCAGGCATTTTTATTTATCTGCTGGTGTTTTGGTTTTGTTACTGTTGTCTGAAAAGCCGGAATTTAAAATCATCAATATAAAAAGATTCCTTTTTGTCATTCCATACATACGATTTAAGAACTTCATCACCGCTTAAATCCTCTTTAACAATATATCCCAAAAACACTTGCTGCCATTGATTAACTTTTGTCTGGTAAAATTTAAATTCCCTTCCTGTCCAGAGTTTTGATTTGTCATTTCCATCAATGCTTAGCACAAGCTTTGCCAATTGCTGATCCTGCAAAGGATAAATCCATAAACTTATATTTATAGTGTCCCCTTTTTTAAGCTCTAAGTTTTTAACTGGTGTTTCAAATGCAGGTCCGTATTCGTATTTTTCATTTATAAAAGCAGACTGTTTCCCGGAATGAAAAACCGAATCATTAAAGTACATTGTATCATTTCCCCATTTGGAGCTTTCAAAATCATGCTTTATTTCATAAAAGGGTTTTGATACCGGTAATGCGCCTTCCGGGTTTTTTGAATAAAGCCTGATCCCTGAATTAAAGTAATCATTTTTATGGATGATAAACGGATAGCTTTCAAGAATAACCTCCTCCAATTCAGGCGGATCATACGTATTAGACCATGCATGAACAAAATAAGGTGTTTTTGATTGCTCAACAACTCTTACAAAACCATTAACCAAAGCATAATCGTTACAGCTGTATAATTCAAAATTTTCTTTCACCTGGTATTTGTCAAAATAATATTCAATGTAATAAGGATTGATAATGTTAATTGTTTTGGTAATATTTTCTTTTCCGTAGTTATCATTAAACTCAATAATTTTTTCAGCAAGCTCTTTAAAAACTCCGAAATGCTTCGTTGAATAATATTTGTTCTTGTACACAGTTGAAAAACTTCCCAACAAAATAATGCCTGCTATACTAACGATTACAATTTTTCTTTGAATACTTTCAGTTATAAAAGAGAAAATAAATAAGATCAAAAATGGAAATGAAAATAGTAAAACAGAATATTGAAGCACGGGATTTCTGTAAACCGAATAATAATAACCAATGAGAAATGGCAGTATGAAAAATAAAAATGCAAGCAAACGAAACCTGTTTTTAGCTCTGTCTTTTTTGAAAATAATAATTGAGGAAATAAATACCAGTGCAAAAACCAGGAGCAGGAATCCAGAATTATTAAATGCATATTGAATATACTTCAGGAGAAAATCACTTTCAGGCTTGCCTAACCAACCTTCGCTTCCGCCTAATCCGCCAACAGACATCTGGTGCAGAAAAATTTTTAAATGCGGAACATAAAGCAAAAGAATAACTCCGCCAGAAATAAAATATGCTTTGTAATTTTTTTTTGACAGAAAAAATAATCCGGCAATGCAAACTAATCCTGACTGCAGCAATGCAAAATAATGCGTGTACATGCATGCGCTGACCGATAAAACAAAACCAGCATACGGTCTGAAATTTACTTTTTTAGCATCCGGAGCAGTTTGATTTTTTATTTTATCTGAAAATATCTCCGACCAGTAATAAGTGGCAAGCAAAGTAAAAAACAGTCCGGGACTATAAGGGCGGGCAACCTGGCTGTACAATAGCGGAAATTCCAGAACGCACAGTGTTGCTGCCGCTAATAAACCAACTGCAGCATTAAACCATTTTTTTCCCGTAAGGCAGATTAAATAAACAGAACCAATTCCAAAAAGTACAAAGGGTAAACGGAGCGCCAATTCAGAAATACCAAAAAATTTTACCCAATAAAATAAAAATATTTGCACACCTGCCGGATGGAAATCAATCATCACTCCCTTTTCAATCACTTCAGAAAAACTATTAAAGCGTAATCTTGCCAATGCGCTCAGTTCATCATTTGACAATGAAAATAAACCATAATTATTAAAACGGAGAACAGCAGCGACTGCAAGAATGATTAAAAGAAGAAATTTTTCTGTTCGCCTGTTAATTTGACTCATCGGGTGAAAATAACTTTAAACCACAGTTCATAAAATATTATTTAAAATTTCTCTGCCGTATGGCTTCAAACAAAACGATTCCTGCTGCAACAGAAACATTCAATGATGAAATTTTTCCGGCCATCGGAATTTTTACTTTCGCATCACAACGCTTAAGATATTCCCCCGAAATTCCATCTTCTTCTGATCCCATAATAATAGCAACAGGAAGCGAAAAATCAGCAGTATAAATTGTATCGGCTGTTTTTTCTGTACACCCTATTACAGCGATACCGCTTTCTTTCAAATATTCAATCACCTCTTTTAAATTATTTTCACGGCAAACTTTTATCCTGTGTAAAGCGCCTGCCGAAGTTTTAATTGCATCTGAATTAATTTGAGCTGCGCCTTTTGACGGAATCACAATTGCATCCACACCGGCACATTCAGCAGTCCTTGCAATGGCTCCAAAATTCCTTACGTCTGTAACCCGGTCAAGCATTACAAGCAATGGAATTTTTCCTTCTTCAAAAATTTGCGGTACCACATCTTCAATTTTATAATATGTAACTTCAGAAATGAAACAAACAACTCCCTGGTGGTTATTCCTGGTAAGCCTGTTCAGTTTTTCTGCAGGAACAGCCTGGTAAATAATATTATTTTTTTTCAACAGCGCCTTCAGTTCGTTGATCAAAGAATTGTTCAGTCCCTGCTGAATAAAAATCCTTTCAATTTCTTTTCCTGATTGAATGGCTTCAATGACAGGACGGATGCCGTATGTGAGAGAGTCGGGAGTCAGGAGTTCGGAGTTAGGAGTAAAAGAAACCAGCAAGCAGTTTGAAAGCAGCAATTTGGAGTAGAATTTTTTCTCATTCGTAAATTCGTAAAGATTAGTATTCGTTGATGGAATTTTCAATCAATCATTCACCACTACTCCATTCCTCCACCTGTCCACACCCCTGTACCAGGGAGTTTCATAAGCCTGTGACCGTCTTAAAATATAATCGTTATCGGAAAATGGGTTGTAAATTTTTTCAAATGTAAATGTGATGGAATTAATGGTATTAAAATTTCCATACGTCCAGTCCTCTGCCTGGATAGATTTGAAAACTGTAGTAGGCGGGCCATAGATCGTATAAATCAATCCGCGGTCTGTTTTCCAGCCATCAAGATAAGAAGTGAATAATTTATTTGCATCCTGAATGCGTGTATAGTATTTTCTTATTAAAACTTTTCCGCGTTCTTCATTGCCTGAAAGTTCAAGCCAGTATTTATCTATCGCGGCTTTTTTATCTTTTGCGGAAAGCAAATCATCATATTCTTTCTTTGTGGTCAGGTATCTCAAGGCTTCAATCGCCTGGGATGCATCTGTGATCTTAGGAAAATCCTCCTCCCACCTGAAAATGGTTAAGCCCTGTTTGGAAGTTGTATCATATTGAAAATGATAAAATCCTTTTTTGGGCAATTGAATATTTGTGGAGGGAGAAATTTCCATTGTAAAAATACTATCGGCCACATAATTAAATTTAACAGGGATTTTTTCCGCAAACGGAGGAAGAGCCAGGGGAAAATTTCTGAAATAACATCTTACAAACATTTTATGCGGAGAAAGGTCTTCGGTCAGAATATTAATTGTTTCATCGCTGCTAATATAATTTCTGAACAAAGGAACGTTTTGGCCTGTCAGCTTCACCAGGAAATTTTGTACCGGTTGTTTTCCTTCCTTCTCCACTTTGATAAATGACCTGGCAGATTGCTGCCGGAAATTATCTTTTACTTCCGCTTCGAGAATATAATTTACAGGAGAAGGTGTTTTAAAATTGATACTATGAACAAAAAATCCCGGTGAATTATTTTTATCGTAATCGTTCAAAATGAGAGAAGAACTGTCAACAACCAGCTTTGATTCAAAGTCATTATACAGCCGGTAAGAAATCGTAATCTGTGTTCCGGTGAGGCCCGCATCATTTTTTTTATGAAGCAATTCAGATGATAATAATTTTACAAAAAGCCGTGAGCTGTCCCGGCCAAAATGATATACTACACACTGGGGATGCAGTAAATTCTCTTCAGGATCATATAGCGAAGCTAAATTCTGATTGCTTATTTTATATCCCGGGTTACAATTGAAAAGAAAAATGATAACCGGGCTGAAAACAAAATAAAAAAATATACGAACCGGGTATTTAGAATTCATTCTGCTCTTTCGATAATTTGTTGAGGCAATGATTTACCTGCTTTTGCACCAAGCTCTTTCATCTTTTCTGCTCTGCGAACTAAATTTCCTGAACCATCCGTTAGTTTTTTCATTGCCTCCACATAATCAACTTTTGCCGAATCCATTTTCTTTCCAACATTCATAAGGTCTTCTACAAAGCCCACGAACTTATCGTACAACTTTCCTCCTTCTTCTGCAATTTGTAAAGCATTTCGTGTTTGCCGTTCCTGTTTCCATATAGAAGAAACTGTCCGTAATGTGGCCAGCAGGGTAGAAGGGCTGACCATTACAATTTTCCTGTCCCATGCATAATTGAACAAATCCTGGTCTGCCTGTATAGCCACACTGAAAGAAGATTCTATCGGGATGAAAAGTAAAATAAAATCAGGCGTGCTTAATCCCAAAGCCGTCTGGTAATTTTTTTCTCCCAGCAATTTAATATGGCTTCTTACCGAATCAATATGCGCTTTGCGGAAACGCAAACGGTCTACTTCATCCGCTGCATTCACAAACGCATCATACGCAACCAGCGATACTTTAGAATCAATAATGATATGTTTTTCGTCAGGAAGAAAAATCACCACATCGGGTTTTATCCGGTCGCCTTCATCGTTAGTTGTTACAAATTGGGTTTTGTATTCCTGGTCTTTTATGAGGCCAGAACGTTCCAGAATTTTTTCGAGGATGATTTCTCCCCAATTTCCCTGCTGCTTGTTGTCACCTTTTAAAGCAGTTGCCAGGTTGTTGGCTTCGTCACTTATTTTTTTGCTTTGGTCAAAAAGGATTTGTATTTGTGTTTTCAGAGAAGTTTTTTCACGCATATCTTCATTATAAGCTTTCTCCACTTTTTCTTCGAATGCTTTTATTTTTTCCTTTAACGGGTCAAGAATAGTGTCAAGATTTTTTCGGTTCTGTTCGGTAAATTTTTCAGATTTTTTATCGAGAATTGCATTAGCAAGGTTTTCAAATTGTATTCTCAGCTCCTTTTCCTGTGAATCAAGTTTCTCATTCAGATTCTGATTCATCGTTTTTGCTTCGCTCAAATCAGCACTCAGGTTCTTTGAATTCAATCTTTCTTCTTCAAGCTTTCGCTCCGTAATTTTTAATTGATCTTTTTTTTCATCAAGGGCCGAAACTGCAATGGCCTTTTCCTTATCCAGCAGGTTGTACTTTTCAGAAAATGAATTGATCAGCGAATGAAACTTCGCTTTGGTGATAAAATAAGTAATCACCACCGAGGCAAGGAGAAGAAGAATGTAAATCAGAATGTCCATGAAGTTTTTATGTTTTTCAAAAATACAATTTTAATTCACAGTGAAAAAATAAACGCTGAACCAGCCGCACTCATTGCTTCTAAAAATAATTTATCAACCCGAAATGTATCTTCGCTGAGCGGAAAAGGACAGGATTTGTAAATTCTTTGCCAAGCGCATAATTGAGCGAAAAAATTCCCAGCTTGGTTTCAAAAGTTATTCCCGCACCAAAACCAACGGGCACATCATGTATAAAATTATTCCGTTCTCTCCTTTCATAATACATTCCATTCACGAACAGAAATAAATAAGAATTCTGCTCGATCAGGTAACGGTATTCCAATTTGCCTATTATATAACGTGAAGCAAGAATAGATTCTTCATCAAAGCCGCGTAATGATTTCAATCCTCCAATACGATACAATTCATTTTGAAATATATCAGGACTTTCAAGAAAACCTCCTTTGGCGCCAATATCTAAAACACCGCGGTTCATAACAGGCAAATAATAATCACCGGTGATTTCACCGTTATATTGCGTGGATTTTAATTGAATGCTGTCATATTCCACAAATACCAGCTTTGCATTTTTTTTAATGTTCTTCACTCCTACGGCAGCCGAACACTCTACTGAATATCCTCTCCTGGGATTTAAACGGTAATCTAATTTTTCAGCACGCAGCCCGATTCCATAGCTGTTGATTGTTATATCAGCAAAAGGGGGAAGCACTGTTGTTGATGCAAATTGCTTTACATCAATCAGCGAAGAAGTTTTGTTATTATAAAATGCTTTCAGGTAGTTGCCGCCCGTTAGTAAATACTGTATGCCGATGTTGCGTTGCAATTCAACGTAGGTGGTATCTTTTTTATAAATTGAAAAATTCAAATCAAGACCGAATGGGGTGGAAAATAAAAACGGGTAATTAAATTTTACTTTAAGGTCCTGCGTTTTAGGCAAGGGTTGTTTCCAGTTCAGATCAAATAATTCTCCATACCCGAATGAACTGTGCAAACGTATATGCACATCACCGCTTATATTAACTTTTCCGCTTCCCGAATTGTCAGGCAGCACACCAATAACTCCATCCAGCTGGCTGGCTTTTTTATTTTGAAGATACAGATAAACGGAAGCTTTATCCTCATGAAAGCTGATATTGAATCCACGCGTTTCAGAAACCATCGGCAACTCCTTAATGTGCGTGCTGATAGTGCTGATGAGCTGTTCATTATAACGCATCTTTGGCTTTATGCCGAGGTAATTGTGAAGATAAATTTCAGAAAGCCGTGCATCGCCTTTTACAATAATGCTGTCTATGGTGACCAGCAATCCTTTAGTTAAAATCAAGGCAGCGCTTATTCCGTTTGAAGTTGCATTGACACTGTCAAGCCTGATTTCTGCAAAAGGATACCCGTTATTTTCACTGTAAGAAAGTATGCGGTCCTGTATTTTGCGAAGTTTGTTCAGGTTAACCGGTTTATTACGGTACACTTTTTCATGAAAACCTGCATCGCTGATCATGCCTTCGTCAACGTTGCCTTTTGAAAGATGCAGCCATTTATAAACTGAACCATGATCGAGATAAGCTGTAAGCATGGTGGTATCCACTGCAAAGCTGTCAAACGATGCGGCAAGATAACCATTGCCGTAAAGTGCAGTCAGCACATTGTTCAGCTCTTTTCTGCGGGTCAATGTATCCGGAAATGCATAATTTATTTTAAGCTGTCCTAAAATTGCAGCGAGGTTTTTTTCCTGGTTGGTTTTATATGCTTTAATCGTAAGGCCATACTGTGCATTTGAAAAAAATGCAATCATGCTGAAAATTAAAATAAAAAAAATGGTGAATGGATAAGCGGCTTTCATGATGGATGTACGCAAAGTAAGAAAGAATATTGCTTTCCGGCCCGGTTAAATAACCGGCTTTGATATTGAACTAATTTGTATTGGTTATTAAAAATATCCTAATTTCGTTTTTCAATATTTTAATTGTTTATGCGCGAGATTTTAAATTACCCGCTTATTGATTCCCTCGGAATGAGCATAACAGTGATGGATCTCTTAAAAGTGATCATCACCCTTATGCTTGCATGGCTGCTGGCAGAAATTGCAAGAAAAATCCTTCACAAAAGAGCGGAAGAAAAAACCCGGAGCAATGCCGGAAGATACTTTGCTTTTGCACAACTGATCAAATATCTGATTTATACTTTATGTATTGTTATTATTCTTGATCTGATGGGGGTGAACATGACGATGTTCAAAGCAGGGTCAGCGGCATTGCTTGTCGGGCTTGGTTTTGGTCTTCAGCATACATTCAACGATTTTGTAAGCGGAATCATTATTCTTTTTGAAGGCACCCTCCAGGTTGGGCACATTGTAGAAATACAAACGGTGGTGGGAAGGGTGAAACATATAGGCTTGCGCACCTCAAGAATAGAAACGCGGGATGGAGTTACGATCATTGTTCCGAATTCAAAATTAGTTTCGGATAACGTAGTGAACTGGAGCCACCAGCAGATTGACCTCACACGGTTTGTAATTCGTTTACCCGTGGGAGTTGAATCGGATGTAAAAAAGGTTAAAGAAATTCTGCTTGCCGTGGCACAACTTCATAAGGATGTTGTGAAATCTCCGGCACCAAAAGTTCGGCTGTATGATTTCAATGAATCAGGTTATGTTTTTGATTTGTTATTCTGGACCTCCAATATGTTTTTTGTGGAAACTGTTAAAAGTGATTTGCGGTTTATGATTGTGGAAGAGTTCAAAAAGAACAATATCAGGATTGCTTTTCCGAAAAGAGATGTGCAGGTGAAAAATGTGGAGTAAATGAATGCAGCGGCAGATTGCACCTCCTCTTTACAAACAAACGAATTGGGAAAAATATCAAAGAAGCAACAGGCTATTTGTA
>DATEMK010000325.1:0-4612 GCA_035275625.1 Bacteroidia bacterium | reverse complement strand
ATCCGCTTTGAATCTCTTATATTACTTTTTTTATCAGAAAAAAGAATAGTATAGATTCCTTTTGACAAATTTCCAAGATAAACTTTATTATCCTCTGTAATTAATTTTATTACGCTGCGCCCTGTTCCATCATATACCCTGACAATTGTTTTTTGCCGGTTACCATTAGAGAAATACAAATAATCAGCTGCCGGGTTTGGATAAGCCAGGTAATCATCGCTTGATGTAATTTCATTAATTCCTGTTGGAACTGAAAGCGTTTGAGGGCTTACAGCCACTTCCATGCCGTAGCTTAAAACTGCTTTTACATCAGCAAAGGATAAAATAAATAATCCGGTAGCAGTATTTGAAACATTAAAATGCAGCGTGGCCACTATACCGTCAGATATAGTATCAATATGATTAGTTCTGCATATGGCAGCATCAAAATTTCCGGTTGATGAAAAATCTTTTTCAAGAGTTATATAATCAGGTGGAACCCCGATCATTGAACCTGAATAATCAATGTACATGCTCCCTGTTTGTACCATTGCCGGATCATAATTCACAGTAAAAGCGATGCCGTAAACATTAATTGGATTGTTGGAAGTGCCTAATTTTATTGGTATGCTGACAGTGCTTCCGGGCGAAAAGCTTATTCCCGAAGCATCAAAATATAAGGGTGGGCCTGATAAAACGGTATTGTTTGGTGAACCCAAACGGAAAGGGTGTGTCAATCCATAGTTCTGTGACACGGCAATTGTATCGGCAGCATTAACCACGCCATTTCCATCACAGTCTGCATGTTTTACATTTATCATATTTATGAATTGCGAATTCCAATCTGCTTCAGGTTGTGCAACCCATGAGAGGCTTGCGCCCGGTCTTGCAGGTCCCGTTTCATTAAATGCAATTCCAATGTTTAGTAAATCGAAATTATCACAGATCAAATCATAATTAGCATCTCCGGGCCATACATTGCTGATTGCAGGAGTGCAACTTGACCATGTCCAGCCTGCATTATGACCAAAATCAACACTGTTAGCCCCCGCAAAAAATATGGCTCCACCTGTTGCCTCCAGGTTTTCCACGTACATATAATCAAAACAAACAGAACCTGAAGGGACTATTATAGTTGCTTTTGAAGTATCCGAACCAAATAATGAAATAGGCAGTGCTGCCTGGATGTTGGCTGTAAATAAATTATTAACCCAGAAAGTATCTTGTGCCCAAAACTTAACTGTTTGCCCGGGACAATCTAAAAACAAAGTGTCAAAAATGCAATTAGTATGTAATCCAGCGTACAATCCGATATGGGGTAATATCGTTGCATTGCGAAAATAATTTGATTGTAAGTTAGATGAAAAAATATTGTCAACACTTACTAAAAATGCCATATCAACTGAGTTACTCATTCCTGATATGGAGGAACCACCCTGAGAGTAAGGTAAGTTTGCCAAATATTTAATAGTATTATTATCTCCTTCAAGATAATGAGAGTAAATTTTGTTAAAATTATTATTTTCAGAATATATTTGATTACTATATATAATACTTGAAGAGAAATTAACTGCAGCAGTTTGATCAATATTTAATGTGTAACAATGAATTTCTGAACTTCCAAAATCTGCCATGACTACAGCTGGTCCGATATTTATTTGCTCTATAGTTGAGAAATAATTATTATTGGAGACAAAAGTTCCATTATTTATAACTAAAGAACACCAATTGGCAGAATGCCCAAATAAAGTATCTTCAAGAGACCATTCACTGCCTGCGCCATCGATCATAAAAGTGCAGTTCGTAAATTTAGTATTTGCAGTCTTAAAAATATTACCGGTAGTTGTTGAATGGAACCCGATGGCCCCATGAAAATTCCAGGTCAATGGATCTGATAAAATAAGAGAGCCATAAATATTTAAGTTGTAATTCAGGTTAGGAGCTATATAAAATGCCGGATTAAATCCAGCGTTGCTCCAATCCATAGTTTTGCAATAAATAGTCGTTAAGTTAACATAAACGGTATCATACCCGCTAAAAGAGTTTGCATCAAAAAAAACATTGTCATTAAGCGATGGAACGGTTGTGTGAAAAACCAATCCCCCCGAAGTAGTTGCCCAATGATTTCCAAAATCATTCCAGTTACCCGTGCCGCTCACCCAATAATAATCAGATGCTTTTACGTTTAAACAAAATGCAATTTGCAATGCAAATGCGATGATAAGACTTGTAGATTTTTTCATGATTTTCAGATTTAGAAATATGAATACTGTTTTGTTATAAGATGCCGGAAGCCCTTATGAAATTTCATTACTTAAATTACTTAATGTTGATCGGACACTTTTCCACGGTACAAAAATATAACGCAATGCATGCGAAAAAAAGTTCAGTTATCTTGATTTGTCAGATAGTGATTTAAGGTTTAAGGAACAGTAGCTTAGAGAATAAAACTTATTAATGAAAAAAAAGTATAATTTGTCTATGCACTTTCATATACTCTATCTCGCAACCGTTCTCATTTTAAAGTAATTTTCATAGCCGCCCCTTTTTAAGGTTAATAAATTTCATTGAAAAACTTATATGCTGAATTATATAGATTACCTTTCAAAAATAATTTTAACAATTTAAACTGCGAAAAAATGTACAGAGAAAATATGGAAGCAAGCTGGCCCGCCATCTGTGAAAAGCTTATTGCTCAATTTCCAAAACTTAAAATGAATGACCTGGTTTTTCAAAAAGGTGATGAAGAACAGGTGATACGTAAAATACAATTGCGGCTTTATAAATCAAAAAAGGAAGTGATGGAGATTCTTTCAGCCATGTAAGCTACCTGAAATGAATTTCAAATTAATAACCTGTTGGCATACATTTTTAATGTTTCATTTTTTTTAACTTTCATCATCTTTTGAAGTCTTATCATCAAATTACAGAAAATGAATATCATCAAAAAAATAATTGCAGTGGCAGGCTGCATGGCTTTAAGTGCAAAAATATTCGCGGTAAACAGCAATGATTCATTAGGTCTCGCAGGCGATCATCTTGATTTGTATGCAGCGCTTGATCTGTTTAAAAGATCAGAAAGCCCCGAAGCTTTTGAAAAGGCATTAAATGACAAAAGCAATGAAATAAATAATCTTGATCTGAATAATGACGGGGAAGTGGATTACATAAAAGTAATTGACAAAGGCGAAGGCGATTCACATGCTTTTGTATTGCAGGATGCCGTCAATGAAAATGAATCGCAGGATGTGGCGGTTATCGAAGTGGAAAAATCAGGCAATGAAGAAGCACATATTCAGATAGTGGGTGACGAAGATCTTTACGGAAAAGATTATATCATTGAACCGGGTGATGAAAAACCTGCGGATGCCGTAACACCGGCCCCTCCTCCTTCACCTGAAGTGCATACGGCTGTATTTGTTAATGTCTGGCCATGGCGCCCGGTAAGATATATTTACGGTCCGCACTACCGTCCGTGGATTTCGCCCTGGGGCTGGCGTCATTATCCTGTATACTGGAAACCATGGCACCCTGTTGCATGGCGGGTATATTACGGAAGAGCTTATCGTTATCATCATCCGTATTATCACCGCACAGTGGTTTACCGGATAAATAATGCTCACAAAGTGTATTATGCGCACCGTACCACTTCAGCTTCGTATCAGGAGAACAGGAAATCTTACAACCGCACGGTAAATAAATCTGTCAACAGGTCACAACCTGCTGCAGGCAAAAAGCATCATGGCGGTAAGGTTAAAAAGGTACATAGAAAATAGCCTGGTTGAAATTTTCCGTGATACTATTTGTCAGTGCATGCTGCTGCTCCCGCTCTTTAAAATCCGTTTGTTTATTATGTATGTGGAAAGTTTATTTCAGGCACAGGTTCACCGGCAGGATGCAAATGTTCAAACTGTTCCTGCACTTCATTAGTGGTGGCATGTATATCAGCCCTGAAAAACACTTCATCACATGCCGACAGATCAACAGGTAACATGTTCAATGAAATTTTTGATTTTAATTCTTCATCAGTAACAGAGTGTGGAATATTTTTTATGAACAGCAGCTCCTTATAAACCATTCCGTTTTCTGCATCCGGTTGCCGGCACACTAACGCACCTGTTTTTGTTTCTTCCATTTTAATAAAGATTAATCCTGCCCGCGGCTGTAATAGTTATTCTCTTCGTCCTCTGAACCACGGCTCTCTGCCTCATCATCCAACTCTGATCCGGGTACATCCAGGTCATCGCCTGACAGATCAGGGCCAATTTTCAGTGAAGGCAGCAATGTTTCATCCTCTCCTTCATCCTGGTCACGGTCCACAGGTCCCAGTGAAAACAGGTCATTCCTGGTGAGATCAGCTTCCGTGCCCGGAACTATTTCAGGAGTTGCATCCTTATAACGCTCCACAGGAGGATGTTCTTTCAATTCACTGTTCCTGCCTCCGTGAGAACGTGATAAATTTTCAACATCGGTATTTGCACGTTCTTCCCTGTTCATTATATCCTCCGATTCAGGATAATGCGGATATCCCGGAAGAGGTTCTTTAGTTTTCTTTTTGCTTTTTTTCATGACAATTTTTTAATAAATCACGAAATAAACATGCCATCTTTGGCTCCCTCTGATGTCCTCTCCA
>DATEMK010000324.1:0-15540 GCA_035275625.1 Bacteroidia bacterium | reverse complement strand
AATTCGTTTCATTTTAATGTGCAAAATAAATTTATGCTTTTAAAAAATTTATTTTTTGTTCCTGAAGTGGAATATAAGAAACAATCCCCCTGGTCGAATGATGGTGGTGCTTTGAATGATGAGTTGTCACCGTTTCATATTTTGTCGGAAAAACTCACCGGGCGGGGTACACTTGAATACGCAGCCACACAGAATATAAATTTTAACGGAGGGTTTGAGTATTATACTGATTACGGCAAAACAAGAATGGAAGAGCAGGTTTTCTATTCCAATCAATCCGACCGTCTTTCTTATTCTGACTATGCAATTTTCGGCCAGGCAATGGTGAAATCAAGAATTGTAAACGTGGCAATGGGTGCAAGGTATAATAACAACAGCATGTATAACAGTTCGTTTGTTCCGCGCATTGCAATCACCAAAGTGGTGGATGATTTTCACGCAAAAATTTTATTCAGCAAGGCCTTCCGTTCGCCCAATATCATGAATATTGATGTGAATCCTTCTATCAAGCCGGAAAACACAACTGTTTGGGAAATGGAAACAGGCTACCGTTTCAGTGATAAAATTTCCGGCAGCATGAATTTTTTCAGAATTGAAACAAATGACATCATTGTTTTTTATTACGATGAATCAATTGACGATGATGGTTATACGAATCTTGAAAAAATGGGAACAAAAGGTGTTGAAACAGAATGGAGATATAAAACCAAAAACGGGTTTGTGGGCGCTAATTATTCCTTTTACTCGCCATTAAATAAAGAAAGCATTATCCCGGATTACGAAGTGCAGACCAATCATGATGCGCTGCTGGGTTTTGCCGTTCATAAAATAAATTTATTTGGCAACCGGAAATTGAATCACGGAATTATTCTTGGCGGCACGCTTAGTTTTTACGGACCGCGTTATGCAATTTCAGGAATGAACGATGAAGGTGCAATGCAGTATTCGCTTCATCATGCGTTTGCTTTAATAAATATTTCAGTGGCAAAAGAAAATTTATTTGTAAAAAACTTTTCAGCCCGGTTTGGAATTTATAATGTGACGGATGAAAACGAATTATTCCTGCCTGCTTACAGCATTATGCGCTCACCCACTCCGGGAAAGGGAAGGGAATTTGCTTTGAAATTATCGTACACGATTCCTTACTAATTCGAATATGAAAAGCAATAAAAAAACCGCCCCGGAATCCCGAAGCGGTTTAGATTATTATAGCTAATGATTATCCAATCTGCACTCTTTTAAAAACCTTCACCGTCAAACCTTTTTCAACTTCATCCAAATATTGACGAATGGTTTTCTTGTCTTCCTTAATAAAAGCCTGGTTGAGCAAAGTGGATTCTGTATAAAATTTATTCAGCTTGCCCATAGCGATTTTTTCAATCATCGCCTCAGGTTTTCCTTCAGCACGAGCCTGCTCTTTTCCGATTTCAATTTCGCGGTCTAAAGTTTTCTGATCAACGTCATCTTTGTCAATTGCAACCGGGTTCATGGCTGCAATCTGCATGGCAACATCTTTTCCTGTTTCATCAGGCGCTGTGGCTGTGGACAATCCAACCATAGAAACCACACGGTTTCCCGGATGAATATAGATAACCACTTTCGGAGCTTCAATAACTTCATATCGGGTGATTTCAATTTTCTCCCCAATTTTTCCGACAAGGTCAATCAATTTATCTCCTACCGTAACTCCGTCCATGGGTAATGCTTTCAATGCTTCCACACCGGCAGGGTTGTTTTTCATTGCAAGTTCCAAAACCTCGTTTGGAAATTTTATAAAGTCCGGGCTTTTAGCAACGAAATCTGTTTCGCAGCTTATTGCAACCAAATATCCTTTGGTAGCATCCGCATTTGTTTTTGCAATGATATAGCCTTCTTTTGCTTCGCGGTCTGCGCGGCTTGCCGCCACCTTCTGGCCTTTTTTGCGAAGCTCATCAATTGCTTTTTCAAAATCTCCGCCAGCTTCCATCAAAGCTTTTTTGCAATCCATCATTCCCGCACCGGTCATCTGGCGCAGCTTGTTTACATCAGCGGCTGAAATTGTTGCTGTAGTTGACATAGTTTGTTCTCCTTTTTAATTTTAATATGTGATTTAATGAAAGAAGGACTGAAGGATTGACCGTTGTCTGAAATCAATCATTCAATCCTTCAGTCTTTTCTTTTTATTTTTTTCTTGCTAAATTCCCTTTGCGCGGACGGGTGCCACCACCTTTTTTCTCACCGCCTTCTCCTCCGCTTTCCTCTTCTTCTTCACCTTCAGCAGTTACCAATTTCTCAGCATCCGATGCTTCTTCTTCTGCAGCAGCTTCTTTTTCACGCTCCATTTCTTTATCCACTTTACGTTCCGACATCGCCTCTTCAATTGCCTTTATCATCACATTCATGATAAGCTCAATTGATTTTGTAGCATCATCATTTGCCGGAATCGGAAAATCAATCACAGTCGGGTCGGTGTTGGTATCGCAAATTGCAATGGTGGGGATGCCCAGCTTTTGCGCTTCTGCAACAGCTATGTGTTCTTTCATAATGTCCACAATAAATAAAGCCGCAGGTAAACGGGTAAGGTCAGCTATGCTGCCTAACAGTTTTTCCATTTTAGCTTTTTGACGCGAAATCTGCAAACGCTCTTTTTTGGAGATATTCTCAAAAGTTCCGTCAGTTTCCATCTTTTCAAAACCGCTCATCTTCTTTACCGACTTTCTCTGCGTGGCAAAATTGGTTAGCATTCCACCGGGCCAGCGTTCAGTTATATAAGGCATGTTGACAGACTTTGCCGCATTCGACACAATATCTTTTGCCTGTTTTTTAGTTGCCACAAAAAGAATTCTCTTTCCCGATTTAGCAATTTGTTTGATGGCAGCTGCCGCTTCTTCCAGCTTTACCTGTGTTTTATTAAGGTCAATAATATGAATGCCGTTACGCTCCATAAATATATAAGGAGCCATTTTAGGATTCCATTTTCTTTTGAGGTGACCAAAATGAACACCTGCGTCTAATAATTCCTGTTGTGAAATATTTACCATGAAAGGGATTTGAATTTTATCGGGATTGTTTTTATGTCTTGATACTTGGTACTTGATACTTTTTTATCGTTTACTGAATTGGAATCTCTTACGCGCTTTCTTCTGGCCGGGCTTCTTACGCTCTACCATTCTCGGGTCACGGGTAAGCAAGCCGTTAGCTTTCAGAGCCGGTTTGTATTCAGGATTTATTTTTACAAGCGCTCTCGCAATAGCAAGCCGCGTTGCTTCTGCCTGGCCGCTGATACCACCGCCTTCAACATTTACATTAATATCATAGGCATCTTTTAAGTTTGAAACTTCCAAAGCATGCTGGATAATGTACTGCAAAGGAAGCGTGGTAAAATATTCCTTATAATTTTTCTTGTTTATCTTAATATCGCCATTTCCGGGCTGAAGGTAAATCCGGGCAACAGCAGTTTTTCTTCTTCCTATTGTGTGGGTAATATCCATTTAAATATTTTTATTTTAAAACTTTATTTGTTTAGGTTTTTGCGCTTCATGCGGATGATTGGGTCCGGCATAAATAAAGAGATTCTTCTTGATGGCATTTGCCAGTTTAGTCGTAGGCAACATTCCGTGAATCGCTTTTCTTAAAACACCATCAGGTTTTTTAGCAAGCATTTTTTCAGGGGTAGTTTTGTATTGCCCGCCCGGATAACCTGAATAGGTAATGTATTCCTTTTCATTCATCTTCTTTCCGGAGAATTTTATTTTTTCAGCATTGATGATAATCACATTATCACCGCAATCCACGTGAGGAGTATAGTTGGTTTTATGTTTTCCTCTCAGGATTTTTGCTGCTTCCGAAGCAAAACGCCCTACAACCTGGTCTTCTGCGTCAAGCAAAACCCATTCTTTATTCACCGTCTTCGCGTTTGCTGAAACTGTTTTATATGTTAATGTATCCACTTTATTGATTTTTTAACCCCTTTTTTATAAGAGGGACGCAAAATTAGAATTAATTTTCGATTCGGCAAACATTATTAACACTTTTCTGTGAACAACTCATGGTTTATTTTGCAAACAAAGATGATTGCATTCTTTTTTATTAAGGTTTAAATTTTATCTTTGCGCTCGTTTTTTTAAAAGATACGATTTCAAGGGATGATTGTGATTATTAAGAGGTATAAATCAAGTATTTACAGGCTATTTTCTTTCGTTTCAGTGTTTCTGGTGATGCAGGTCTCTGCTTTCGCAAAAGAACCCGATGTGGAAACCACGGAAGTTGAAGATCACACTGAAGAACATACCACAGGAAAATTTGAGCCTGGAAAACTCGTGATGGATCATATCAGCGATTCTCATGAATGGCATTTATGGGGGAGCCATGAGCATCCTGTTTCTATTCCTTTGCCTGTTATTATTTACAATAAACAAAAAGGATGGAGTATTTTTTCTTCAAGCCGTTTTGAACACGGTCATGCTTCTTATGAAGGATATAAATTAGAAGAAGGAAAAATAATTACTGAGGATGGATCATCTTTTTATGATTTCTCTATTACAAAAAATGTGTTATCAATTTTCTTTGTTGCCGCCATCATGTTAATGGTGTTTATTTCAGTTGCCAGAACTTATGCAAGAAATAAAGACCAGGCACCCTCAGGTTTGCAAAATGCAATTGAACCGGTGATCATGTTTGTCAGAGATGACATTGCAAAAGCAGCCATTGGCGAGAAACATTATGCGCGCTTCATGCCTTATTTACTTACTATTTTCTTTTTTATCTGGGTAAGTAATCTTCTCGGGCTGATTCCGATTTTTCCGGGTGGTGCAAACGTAACCGGAAATATTGCGGTGCCTATTGTACTGGCAACATTCACACTGGTCATTACTCTTTACAACGGAAATAAAAATTACTGGCGTCACATTTTTGCAATGCCCGGTGTGCCGATTTATGTGTTACCAATCATCACACTGCTTGAAGTTCTTGGAATATTTCTGAAACCATTTGTACTCGTTGTCCGGCTTTTTGCAAACATATTGGCGGGACATATTGTAATTCTTGTATTCTTCTGCTTAATATTTGTTGCAGGCGCTGCTTCAACCGCTGCCGGATTGGGCACATCGCTTCCTGCCATCGCATTCACCATCTTTATTAACGGACTTGAATTGCTTGTCGGATTCCTGCAGGCATTTGTATTTACATTCTTAACAGCCATCTATTTCGGGATGGCATTAGTGGAAGATGAACATCATTAAATCAAATCATAAATCATAAAAATTAAATCTATGTCATTATTAACAACAATTTTATTGGATGCATCCATTGCAAAAGCTGGAGCAGTAATAGGTGCAGGTCTGGCAGCAGTAGGTGCCGGAATCGGAATCGGTAACATCGGTGGAAGCGCACTTCAGTCAATTGCCCGTCAGCCTGAAATGAAAGGCGATGTTGTAGCCAACATGTTCGTTGCTGCCGCTCTTGTTGAAGGAGTCGCGCTTGCAGCCGTGGCTTTGGCATTTATTGTCGGCCTGGCGTAGTAATAAAAAGGGTAATCAGGTAATAGGTATTTGAGGTAATTGGTAAAGTACAATTACCAAATTACCTTAATCACCTTAATTACGTAATCAACTAATAATTTAATCATCAGATAAAATGAAATTAGTTACTCCCGACATCGGGTTATTATTCTGGATGCTCGTTTCATTCAGTATCGTACTTTTTCTTTTGAAGAAGTATGCATGGAAACCCATTCTCGCTTCTTTAAAAGAACGTGAAGAGTCTATTGCCGGTGCATTGAACAGCGCGAAAAAAGCCAAAGAAGAAATGCTTGCGCTTAAATCGGATAATGAAAAGATTTTAGCGGAGGCAAGAAATCAGCGCGATTTAATTCTGAAAGAAGCACGCGATGCAAAAGAATCTATCATCAATGAAGCGCGGACAAAAGCAACTACCGAAGCAGACCGCTTGTTGCAATTAGCACGTGAAGGTATTCAGAATGAAAAGATGGCTGCCATCACTGAATTAAAAAACCAGGTGGCTGTTCTTTCATTAGAGATTGCAGAAAAAATTTTAAAAGAAGAACTTTCTTCAGCAGAAAAACAGCAACAGCTGGTAAGCGCCTATTTGAAAGAAGCGGAATTTGTAAAATAATCCGGCAACTGAAAAATAATGAAGGGATTAAAATTAGCCACGCGTTACGCGAAGTCTTTAATTGACCTTGCTGCCGAGCAAAAAATGCTCGAACGTGTGTTTGATGACATGAAGCTGGTTAATGATTCATGCAAGGCAAGCCGTGAATTAATAGTTGCGCTGCAAAGTCCCATCATTAAAACCGACAAAAAACAGGCAATACTAAAGAGTCTGTTTGCTGACAAAGTAAGTGATGTCACAATGCGCTTTCTGAATATCATAGCGGAAAAAAAACGCGAAATGTTTATTCCTGAAATCGCAAATTCTTTTGTGAGTCAATACAAAGAAATTAAGCAAATAAAAACAGCAGAAATAATTACCGCAGCCCCGCTTGACGAAAAATTAAGAGCAAATGTGCTTGATATAATTAAAAATTACACGCACACTGAAGTAGAACTCCACGAAAAAGTTGACACCGATATTATTGGCGGCTACATTTTAACTATCGAAGGAGAACAGGATGACACCAGCATCAAAACAAAAATCAATAAACTCAAACGCGCATTCCAGGAAAACCTTTACATAAAAGATTTTTAAAAATAAAAGTTTGAATTTGTATTAAAACAACTTTAAACTTTAAACCTTAAATTTTAAACTAATAAAATGGCAGAAGTAAAACCCGCAGAAATTTCAGCAATATTAAGGCAGCAGCTTTCCAATTTTAAAACCGCATCCGAACTCGAAGAAGTTGGTACTGTGCTCCAGGTAGGAGACGGTATTGCGCGTATTTATGGATTGAACAACGTACAGTCCGGTGAGCTGATTGAATTTGCCAATGGCTTGCGCGGAATCGTATTGAACCTCGAAGAAGATAACGTTGGAGCTGTATTGTTAGGTTCATCCAATGCAATTAAAGAAGGCGATACAGTAAAAAGAACTAAACGTATTGCATCCATCAATGTTGGTGAAGGCATGTTGGGACGAGTTGTGGATACATTGGGAAATCCTGTTGATGGCAAAGGTCCGATTAAAGGTGAATTGATTGAATTGCCTCTCGAAAGAAAAGCTCCAGGTGTAATTTTCCGTCAGCCGGTGAATGAACCGTTGCAAACAGGAATCAAAGCAATTGATTCCATGATTCCGATTGGAAGAGGACAGCGTGAGCTGATCATTGGTGACCGCCAGACGGGAAAAACCGCTGTTGCAATTGACACCATCATCAATCAAAAAGAATTTTACGAAGCAGGGAAAACGGTTTATTGTATATATGTTGCCATCGGACAAAAAGGTTCTACGGTAGCAAACATTGTAAGGATCCTTGAAGAAAGAGGCGCCATGCCATATACTGTTGTAGTTTCTGCTCCTGCAGCCGACCCTGCAACCATGCAGTTTTTTGCACCCATGGCAGGAGCTACCATCGGAGAATATTTCCGCGATACCGGTCGCCCGGCATTAATTGTTTATGATGATTTGTCAAAACAGGCTGTTGCTTATCGCGAAGTTTCCCTGTTGTTGAGAAGGCCCCCCGGCCGGGAAGCTTATCCCGGGGACGTATTTTATCTTCACTCACGTTTGTTAGAGCGCGCGGCAAAAGTTATTAACTCTGATGAGATTGCGCAAAAGATGAATGACCTTCCCGAAGCATTGAAAGGAAAAGTAAAAGGCGGTGGTTCATTAACTGCCCTTCCGATTATTGAAACACAAGCCGGTGACGTATCTGCATACATTCCCACCAATGTAATTTCAATTACTGACGGACAAATATTCCTTGAAGCGAATTTGTTTAACGCAGGAGTTCGTCCCGCTATTAACGTGGGTATTTCTGTTTCGCGCGTAGGTGGAAATGCACAAATCAAATCCATGAAAAAAATTGCCGGAACTTTAAAACTTGACCAGGCACAATATCGCGAGTTGGAAGCATTCTCAAAATTCGGTTCTGATCTGGATGCTGCAACAAAAGCGGTTCTTGATAAAGGTTCGCGCAACGTGGAAATTCTGAAGCAGGGACAATATTCGCCTTTGCGTGTTGAACAGCAAGTCGCCATTATCTATTGCGGAACAAAAGGATTATTGAAAGATGTTCCGGTGAATAAAATAAAAGAATTTGAAAATGATTTTCTTAATGTAATGGAAGCACAGCATAAAGCCGCTCTCGATTCCCTGAAGAAAGGTGAATTAAAAGACGAAGTGCTTGCAGAAATTGAAAAACTTGCAAAGGAGATTTCTTCCCGATATAAATAAAAACAAATTGTTAAATTGCTATATTGTTATATTGTTGAAAAATGTTAGACTCAAACTGCGTTAGCAACAATTTAGCAATAGAACAATAGAGCAATCGAAAAAATGGCAAATCTAAAAGAAGTCCGTCTCCGCATTGCATCTGTAAACTCCACGCAGCAGATTACCAAAGCCATGAAAATGGTTTCGGCTGCAAAGTTGCGCAGGGCGCAGGATGCAATTATCCAGATGCGGCCTTATGCAAATAAGTTAAGAGAAATTCTTGAAAATATTTCAGGCAATGTTGATGCATCAGAAGGCGGAGCGTATGCAAAAGTCCGTGCTGAAAAAAAAATATTGATTGTTGCGATTACTTCCAACCGCGGATTAGCCGGTGCTTTTAATTCAAATATTATCCGAACGGTAAATAGGCTTATTCATGAAAACTATTCTGTTCAGGCGAAAGAGGGAAATGTGAAAGTTCTTACTATCGGAAAAAAAGGAAGTGATTTTTTTAATAAGAACAAAAATCTTTATGCCGGAAATCATAATGACATTTTCAATGCTTTGAACTTTGATAACACTGCAAAAATTGCATTGGAAATAATGAGTGAATTTGAAAAAGGAAATTACGACCGTGTTATTTTGGTTTATAATCAATTTAAAAATGCCGCTGTTCAATACGCAATGACTGAGCAGATGTTGCCTATCACACCTCCTGCGAAAGCAGAAAAGAAAAAACAATCCATTGATTATATTTTTGAACCTTCCAAAGAAGAAATTGTAAAAGATTTAATTCCGAAATCTTTAAAAATTCAACTGTACAAAGCATTGCTGGATTCTCACGCAAGCGAACATGGAGCCCGAATGACTGCCATGAGCAAAGCAACAGATAACGCAGGTGAATTAATCAAAGCATTAAAACTGCAATATAATAAAGCCCGTCAGGCAGCAATCACAAATGAAATTTTGGAAATTGTTGGCGGAGCAGAAGCTTTGAAAGGATAAGGTCAGTAAAGGGATTTTTCCGTTTGCTTTTTTCCCTGTTAAAAAATCTTAAAATATTTTCTTAATCCCTGCATACCCTCCCTGCCCCGCAGAGGAAGAAGACATTACGTATCCGTCAAGATAAGCAGTTCCCGCAGTGAGAATAAATCCTTTGCCAAAATCTTTGTCAAGGTGAACTCCTCCATGAAAACCGCCATAGCCGCCATACTGGAGAATGATTCCTGCATGAAACCTGCTGCTGATAAAATAATTAGTGGTCAGGCTAATTAAAGGAATAAAATCAGAATTAAGAATATACTCTGCACCTAATGCCATCGTAAGTTTTTCAGGAGTAAGTGTCCGCTCATAGCTTAAATTAAAACGGAAGGGCAATGTTGTCTTAACTGATTTTGATTGTTTGTTTTCTTTAAACCCTTCTTTAAAATCCTGCTCTGATTTTAAATCAAGGTATAGTGAATCAAATAAATTATTCACGACTACTCCTTCAAAATGATAAGTGGTATCCACTTCAAACAAGAAAGATTTCTTATTCCATGAAATCATTCCAATATCATTTGCGCTAAAACGAATGTTATATTTATTTTTTACTCCGTAGTGCAATTCAAGATCTGCTGATGCTCCTAACCCGTTGCTGCTTCCGAATGACTTATGTGTTGAATCAGATTGCTTTGATTCGAGATGAAGTTGCATATCAACGTATTCTGCGTCTGCATCCGTGAACAATGAACCGGTAGTAGTTTTGATTTCAATAAAGTTTTCACCGTTAAGTAAAGAAACTGCAACGGCATAACCAAATTCTTTATCACCTTTCCTGGTTTCATGCATCATTCCAAACTGCAATTGCTGGTATTGCAATGAGCGGTAATTAAAATTACTGATGTCGGCAGATGTCCCTGCAAAAGGTTTGTTGCCATAAAAATATAATTCAAAAAGATCTTTCGGAAATTTCGTTGTAAAGTGTGTGCGTTCCTTTAAACTGAAGAAATGACTGACCCGGCAGGTGTCCGTTGACTTTTTACTTCCGTAACGATAATAAATACCACCATTAAGTTCGCTTCCAAGCGTATTTTTATCCTTCATTTTTTTCAGGGATCCGTCTTTTATATCAGCATCAAGAAATTTACTGTTCAGGTATGCATTGGTAAATTCAGTGGTAACAGCATTTGAATTGATAAAATAGCTTGCCTCTATGCCAATAGAATTTTTTTTATCCGGGTAATTGTTTTCAAACAATGTGGATGTCTGCGCCCCGGCATGCACAGTAAAAAATACTGCTGCCGGGAAAAGAAATAATTTTTTCACAAGTTTAATAATGGGCTATGTAGGTAAAATCACCTGTTAATTGAAAGTCTATCGTATAGTCGCTGTAAATTTTATAATAAATGCTGCCATTAGTGGTAGTGGAATATTTTGCACTGATCTTCATCTTACTCGTATCAAAAAGTTTATTGATCAGCGGCTGGTCAACAGATATATTAATTTTTGATCTTTTCTTTTCCGAAACTTTTCCATTCGACCCGACAGTCGCTGATTCGATAATGGAATTTTGGACCAATGTATTAATGACATCACCGTTAAGGTTCAGCATTTGAAGAGAGATATCAACGCTGAATGGAAAGCCATTATCAACTATAAGTGTAAGCGTTCCGTCTTTTATCCTTGACACATCCTGTTCGCTCAGTGTAAAAACTGCTGTATCAGTCAGTGTAAAATTGAGGTCATTGGCTTTATATGACAACGGCATTTCCACATCAATGTTAAATTCCATCAAATGGTCTGAATAAATAAAGTCTCCCCAGTTGTTGACATTACCGTTTGGATTTGTCATCAATGACATGGTATAATTTAATTTATCAGGCATATTGCTCAGGAATGCAGGGGCATTCGAATTTGATTTATTAAGAAGATATTCCGAATTAACCACGTTAACGGGATTGGATTGGTTCCCGGTTTCTGTCGCCCGCTGAATATGGAACGGGCTGCTAACAGCGCTTCCTGATAGCGTAACCGTATTCCCGGTATTAGAATTAAATGATTTCAGGTCGCTGAGATACACTTGTGCGTCAGCACCGATTCCGTTTTCAGTTACTATGCTCAGCTTTACATCTTCCAGGTCGAGCGAACCATGCAGGTTCTTAAAAATATCAATCAGCAATTGCGATGGTCCTATGTTAAATGACTGTTGACCGAGATAGCCTTTGCCATAAGAAGGAACAAGGTCATTAAAGCTGATATTCGCGTACATGCTATCCGTTATAGAAATAGTTTTCATCAGGCCGGTAGAATCAATGCTTGCTATAAACGAATTATACATATCATTGATTGTATCTCCGTTGGGTCCCGTCATATCTAAATCATACCCTGCAAAATTATAAGTCGTAGAATCTGATGAAACACCGCCTGACTGTGCGGGAGGTAATGTCCTTGAAACACTAAAAGGTATTCCATTTAAAGTGGCGCTTGGAAGGCTGTATGTAAAGTGAACACTATCCTGCAAAGTGCTGTACAATACAATTTCAACATATCCTGATTTTACTATTGCCTCTTTCAATTGTACGGGATCCAAATGTAATCTGAACGGTTGTGATTTATTAATTAAATCCTGGGCGGGAAATATCGCTGTAGCTGTTGACGGGTGCAAATCATGGATATACAACGATGCTGTAAGGGAATCGGTTATATCAATAAGAACAGGCCCGCCACTTCCGGGCGTTGACATATTTGAAATTATTGCCAGCATATTCCCTTCAACAGTTTTTCCTGCAAGGTCAATGGTCTGCGTTTGTGTAGAGTTAGGAGGAATAGAAGGAAAAACTCCCGTTGCAATAACAGTTCCCGCCAATGCATTTTTTAATTCATAGGTCACATTATCTAAAGGAATAGGAAATCCATTATGAATTGAAATATCAATAAACCCTGATATAAGGGTCATTGTTGAAAATAAAGTATCAGCATTAATACTGACTGTATCTGCAGGTAAAGGTCCAAATGGAGGAATAATATTCATCGTTCCGTTCGAAGCAATTATAAGCTGACCGATAATGCCTCCGATATTGTTTGCAACATCTAACAACGTGATGGAATTACTTATGGTAGTGCTGAATAAGCTGATCGAATCCAAATTATAAATCTTTGTCACACTTGTGTCGGGCAAATCAAACAGAGAATCCAGTGACATCTTATAAAGATGGTTTTCATAAACCACTTTTACAACATTATCCGAGCCTGTTTGTAACAGCGTATCTGAAAGAATATCATTAATACTAAGTGATGATTTCAGCAGCGGGGTTAGTATATTCGTTTCCCAACCCGGTTTTTCCTCATCACGTTTGCACGAAAAAATAAACAGGGCGGCCAGGGTAAATAGAAAAGTAAAGCGCACTGTAAACCGGAAATTTGTTTTTGTATGGTTGTACATCTCTTGAGATTTAATACAAACTTACATAAAAGAACAATGGAATGATGGAATATTGGGATTCCATCCTTCCATTATTCCATCCTTCCTTATTTAATGATTAACCGTCAGTTTTTGTGTGACCACATTTTCTCCCTGTATCACTCTCACAAAATAAATCCCGTTAGAAAATTTGCTCATATCCAGCTGAACATGTCCTGTTGTGTTTGAAGATTCCGAAGTAAAACCTGCAACTTCCCTGCCCGTCTGGTCGAGGATGGAAATTTTTGCAAAAGAATTTTCTGTCACAGGAAAATCAATATTCAAAATATCGTTGGCAGGGTTCGGGTAAACGGAGATTTCACTTGCTTTTTCACCCGTTTCTGAAATTGTATTACCCGGTTCGCCCGTCCTGAATGCAGTTGCGCTGATCTGGGCATTCAATGTGTAACACGCTGTTGCATTATTGGCGCCTCCTGAACCGTAAGCTCTTATCACGTAAGTGCCCACTACGGTAGTATTGTACACAATAGTTTCAGTAGATGTGCCGCCATGCTGTGAAGCTGCTTTCTCTACTCCGCCTTTAAAAAGCTTTAAATCATAATCTGCCGGAAGCCCCGATAATGTTATTTTAATATTCTTCTGCGCGGAAGTGTTATTGAATTTAAAAACATCTATGTCGTTCTGCGGTGAAACGAGGCCGGCAATATTTGTATTTACAGGTATCACCGTTGCACTGGCGTTTAAATTGTTTGGTTCATAAGGATCATTGCAGATCGCAACGGTTGAAAAAGTAGCAACCGGTGAATAAGCGGAAGTTGCCGAAGAGCAAACTGCCTGCACCTGGTAATCATAAGCGGTTCCGTCAGTGAGTGAAGTAAGGTTGCGCGAAGTGGTCGTGATGCCTGTTATGGTCGTCCATGTGGGCAGCGAAGATTTTTTATACTGGAGGTTGTAAGAAATCGCTCCCGTGATAAAACCCCAGCTTACGGTGGCTGATGAAACCGTGACGGACGAAGCGCTCAGTGCATAAGGAACACCGCAGCCCCCGGTTGCACACGGGCCGAGGCAGCCTGCATTGTTATACCCGTTAAGGATGACATTCTTAGGTTGCGTTCCGAAACCGTTTGAAAAATTAATTCCGACAGTTAAATGGCAATAGCTCATAATAGTTCCGCCATTAACGGGTGTGGGCGCACCGCTGCAGCTTCCTTCATAACCGTACCCGGCATTGGGTCCGCAATTGTCAATGGCTGTATTGTTGCCGTTCCAGACGCAGGCATGCGTGTGGCGCGAACCCATCAGGTGTCCCTGCTCATGTGTGACTACCATAACGGTCCATGAGTAGGTGGGCACGTTGTTGTAAGAAGAGGAAATGCCGCTGTAGCACATGCTGTTGTCTAAGTTGGAAGCGCAGAACCCGCTGAACCCGGCCGCTACTCCTCCGCCTCCGGCATAACCCAATAAATTTCCGAGGTCACCGTTAAAGGAATTCCTCGTAGCCTGGAACTGGCTCAGCAGGCCGCTGGTGCTGGATGACGTATAAGGGCTTGCCGTGTTCCACACAAAAACCTGTGAAAGCGTGACGGGAATATTATCGTTTGTATAAATAATAGCGCTCTGGTTAAACAATCCTGTCACATAGTTGGTGGCGTTGGTAACGCTTCCTTTGCCCTGGTAAATATCAAAATTCACTTCCCAGTAAAGGCGGATGCAGTTCACCGCTATTTTTTGTCCTGCATCCTGCAATTGCTTTGCAGGATAGGTTTGCCTGTCGTCCATCGTATAACATTGCGTGGTGGGTGAAGCTTTCAGATTGCGTTCATTGTACAGGATGTGCCTGTTCAGCGGATCGTTTTCTATTTTGCCGAGAATAAGATTTCCCGAAAGGGGCGTTGAAATCATTCCCATCACTTCGCCATCGAAAATGCTGATGGCTGCCACAGACTGGTTGTCGCCTTTGATGATGCCCTGGTAATGGACTCCGCCATCGTAAGGAACGGCTGCACCGTTGTTCGTGCTGGTTACTACAGTGAAATCAGGAGTGAAAATATCGGCCCTGTATAATTCAAGCTCTATGTTATTTCCTGTTTTAACCGGGATAACAAGGCTGAGGTTTTCCGGTTTGCCGGATAAAATCTGCGCTGCCGTGCTTTGCTCTAATTCAAAGACCGTTGCATTGGCTGCCGATGATTCCATTTCTGCGCTTCGCTGAACCGATGCCGGTGTGATGATGAATAGCTGTGCCTGTTTAAAAGCCGCGTTTTCAGCCTTGCGTTCACTGATCTTTTGCGCAACAGGCTTCAGGTTCTCAGCCGCAGCAAAAATTACGCATAACACAGCCGAAAATGAAAGAATAATTTTCTTCATTGATTTTATTTTTTGTTTTTTCCCGCGTGGGGGCGGGAATGGTTTTTAATGCTTACTCTGTTTAAGGCTTTTCAGCTTCCGCCATGCAAAAGGTCAGCGAAGATACGGAGAAAAATGATTGGAATCATTGCATATTGCAAATTTTTTGGAGACCTCCGGCATCAATTCTAATCACCTGTGTACCCGTCTTCCACTGCAAGTCCGTCCACGCGCATCATCAACAAACTTACCGTCATGCCGAACTCGTTTCGGCATCCCTTATTCGAAACATCATGCTGCCCAGCCGCTTCGGGCTTTCCGTTGCAGCCGGGTCTGGTTTGTCAGGAAGTCACTTCGCATCATCATTTAAAAAACAAAGTCCGTGTTTAAAATTGTTCCGTAGGAACAACCGTTTGGTAACAATTACACTATAACCTTATTCATGTCCCGTAGGGACTACATGTGGCTTACCAAACATATTA
>DATEMK010000323.1:0-5035 GCA_035275625.1 Bacteroidia bacterium | reverse complement strand
TGTCCGCTTCCCGAATAACGCATCGGCTTCATCAAAAAATAAAATCCATCCTTTGTCTTCAGCGCGTGCAAAAAGCAGCTCGAGGTTTTTTTCGGTTTCCCCGATGTATTTTGAAACTACCATTGACAAATCAATTTTATAAACTTCTTTTTCGAGATACTTTCCTTCCACTTCTTTGCCGGTATATTTGCCAAGCAGGCTTGCTGTAAAAGTTTTTCCTGTTCCCGGTGGGCCATAAAATAACACCCGGTAGCCCTGCTTTAATCTTTTGCGCATGGAATAATTGTCCATTAATTCGGTGTTATATTTTATCCATGTCATCAGTTCATTGACCTGTTCCTGCAGTTCATGGCTAATAACTAAGTCGTTCCATATCAAATCAGTTTTTATACGCCTTGCAGGAAAGTTAACGCTGAATGGCGGTGGAACAGGTTTGCCGAAAATAAATGTTTCAATATGATCGCGTGACATAATGATTTTTCCGCTCATCGAAGGATCGCCATGCGTTGATTCTTCCAGCCAGAGGACTTTTTTTGTTCCGAACAAATGATCAACCCAAAATAATTTTTGCACTTCAAGCCGTTTGGTAAGATCATCGTCACCTAATAAAAACAAAGCTGTTTCACCGGTAGGCAGAAAGCCGCGGAAATTTCTTCCCTCCGGACGCACACCGCCCAATTGGGGAAACTGCCCTTCTTTATTTTTCATGCTTTGGTAAATCGCAGTGTCCAGCAAGTCAGGAAGAACATGGGGGGCGAGGGCAAGAAGGGTTAAAATTGTTTCATTTTCATTGAGATTATTTTCCCTTACAAATTCGCGTACCGGCAAATTCCATTTATTCAAAGCGGGCATTTGCGGTTTTGAAACTCCTGCGTGCTGATGAATGTTTTTATTTATACGGTAAGAAATAAATTTCTCCAGAAAATTAAATTCTTCGGGAATAAATCTTTCATGATGCCGGGTACTGTGTTCTTCGGTAGCCATTGGTTAATCGTTTAATGGATTTTCATTGTATGATTTGAAGTTTGACCGGCAAGCACGTTAGCGTGTTCATCCGGGTAAAAAGATTTTTTATTTTTATCAGGATGATAAAGATTTTTGAAAAAGGGTTTTTAGTTTATTAAAACACATATAAAATGAAGTTTTAATTTACAGAATTTATTTATAATTGTTGCTCCGGACTGTTTACTGCTTATTGCCGACTGCCGCATGGGGACTGAGTTTCACTCCTCTTGTTACCGGTGAATTTATTTTTGATAAAAATTCTTCACCAAGCACTTTATAATCTTCTGCAACGGTTGAACTGTTTCTGAATGAAAAAATATCCGTTCCTGCTTCCTGCGATTTGGCTAATTCAATGCTTGTACGGATAAAGGTGTCGAATAATTTTCCGGGAAAGAAATCTTTAAGGTGCTGTTGTATGTTCCGGTTCATGATTTTTCGTTCATCAAATTTAGTTAAAACAAAACCTAAAAGATTTAGTTCTTTTTTTAATTTACTTTTTATGTTTTCGAAATGATGGAGGAAACTATACACTCCTTTGAGCGGAAGAAATTCCGCCTGCATGGGTATAAGCACGTGATCGCTTGCCACAAGCGAATTCACTGTAAGCATTCCGATGGAGGGAGGGCAATCAATAAAAATGAAATCGTACATTTCTTTCAATGGCTCCAGCATCCAGGTAAAAATCTGTTCGCGCCCATAAACGCTCACAAGTTCTAAATCAGCGCCAGCCAAATCGAGCGAAGAAGGAATAAGAGGTAAACCTGATTTAGTTACAATAATTGCTTCTTTCAAATCACTTTTTTGCCCTGCAATTTCTTTTTTTATTTCCGTGGATAAATTGGGGAAGGGTTCCTTGTCGAAACCGAGCGATTGTGTTAAGTTGGCTTGCGGATCGGCATCAACAAGCAGTACTTTTTTTCCTGCAAGCTGCAATGCAGCGGCAAGATTGATGGCGGTGGTGGTTTTGCCTGAACCGCCTTTTTGGATGGCGATGGAGATGATGGACATATTAATAATTATTTATAAAAAATGGTTCATTTATTTATTACATTATTCTATTCTGATTCTTGGTTAACAATATTAACAAAAAGGTTTGGGTTTTTCACTCTTTCCAAAAAAATTATTCCGGCTTTCTTTTTGGAAGAAGGGGATGACCAGGTTTGCTCACAGAATTATTTTTTGGTTGAGGGGATTTCATGTTATATGCTTTGTTTGACACTTAAAGTAATTTCAAATCATGCATGATTAAGAAAATTTATTTCATTATCTTATTCACATGAATTAAACCTTTCAATCATTTCACCCACAAAACTGCAAGGAAAGGGAGATTCACACATTGTATAGAAAATTGGTTCGCTAATAAATGGATCATTGCAACAACATTCTTTATAACATTCAACATGATGTTGATATATATTATCGCAGAATGGCTCAGGGCATAACACATCAAGTGCACCGAAGGGATCAATACAAGTTCCTATGACAGCTCCACCACTCAATGATGATAGAAGTGCCTTGCCTTTTTCCTGCAAACATTTACGAACACAATTATTTTTGGCATTATCAGGAGTATTTTCGCATGCACAACTTGCATTATGCCGATATGTCGAGGTAAACCAATTTTCAGCAGAGTCACTATTATAAAAGCTACAGTTGGAAGAAGAAGGACCATAATTTGAATCATACTTCAATTCACATGCATGATTTTGTTGAGAAGGTTGATTTCTGATAATCGGAACAAGCGGAGTGAATTTAATGTCTATTGTCACTCTCCTGTTTTGGGGAATTGCACCAAACTCATCCGTCTCTCCTTGTGCAAACACTTGTATAAAGCTACCGGGGATTCCTTCGCTTCCATCAGAAGGAGCAATTAATTCGTTAGCCACAGCCTTAGCTCTGGAGCATGACAAACGCCAATTTAATTCTTCACTACCTGGTCTACTGGCATATCCATCAATGCGGATTTCATCACTCTTGCCAGAAACATTCCAATTATAGACTAAATTGTCCAATAGAACAATTTGATCAGCAGTAAGTGTTGTAACTCTATTCCCGAAAAGAATAGTTTCTCCAGTTGATAGGGGCTCAGAAGAACTTGCAATTTCGCATGGAAGATCGGAAGGAACGAGAGATAAGTCGCCCATTTGCTGAATCTTCTTTGTGTTATTATTTTGTTGTACAACATGTGTCAACTCATGCGCCAGCAAATGTTTTCCAGAATTCGAATTTGAATCGTATTTACCAGAATTAAAATAAATATCACTCCCGTGCGTAAATGCCTGTGCATGTAAATCCTTATTCATTTGCTCAGCAGAACTATCATTATGAATTCGCACTTTGGAAAAATCAGCTCCAAAAGAAGATTCCATTTGCTCACGTGTGTTGTGCGGTAATGGTGAGCCAGAGCCTTTGGAAGAATTTAAGCTGCTTTCAATATTTGGTGATGCGGTTTGAGGAGATGAATCAGATTTTTTTTGTACCTTATCTTCCTGCTCACACTCTGTGCATTTTCGCTGAATACTTTTTTCATCATCAGTTGGTTCGGCATTGCTTTCGAAAATAGGTTTCCTTTGTAAATTGCCTTTCAGCAAATCCTTATCATCTTCTTTTTCTTTCTTCTGCAACTTATCTTCTTTATCACATTCATCACATTTGCGTTGTAAAGCTTCACCCTTGCCCTCTCCAAAGGAGAGGGAATCATCATCAGGCGGTGCTTCGGCATTGCTTTCAAAGACGGGCTTCTTTTGTAATTTATCTGTCAGTAAATCCTTCTCATCCATTTCCTCTTTCTTCTGCAATTTCTCTTCCTCTTCGCATGTTGTACATTTTGTTTGAACAGGCGGAATGATGGATGGAATTGGAGCAACAGGTTTTTGCTGTACTACATTATCATTTTTATTGGAAGAGAAGAAATTATTTTTTTCGGGTTTTGCCTGAACTTTGTTTTCGTTTAACCGCTGCACTACTTTATCAGCTGTGGTTTCGGCTTCTTTTTCGTACACATCATTTGGTTGCCCGATCGTGAGTTTGGGCTGAATAAAAGAATTATTATTTTTTGATCTTGAAAAGAAAGGTTGTTCCTTTTGGGTGTTTCCAAAAAAATCCTGCGCACTTCCTTTGTGAAAGAAAGGAGAATTATTTTTTTTTGCGGGCGTTGCCGCTGCTTTTGTTTCAGCAGCTTTCATGAAGCATTAACGAATTTACGAACAGAGATTATTTTATTTTATATTTTATATTTAAATTTTGCATTCTGAATCCCCCTACCTCCACTCCACTCTTAAAATTTCTTTCATCCATGGAAGCTTAATCATGCTGATGTTCCACGGAAGATAGTCGAGTAATACATCTGTGGAGCCTGATTCCATTTGCAAATACACATTATTGTTTTTTGCAAATAATTTTCCATTCCGCTGCAGGAATTCAGAACGTAACGCTGCCGGGGAAGTGCTTCCTATTTTTTCCCAATGCTCAATTGCGGCAACCAGTAATTCATCAGCCTGATTTTTTTCTTTTTTTGAAATTTTAATTTTCGTGCTTACAGGTTCCTGCAGCGGGTATGCACACAAAACTTTTGCAATTACAAGTTCATATTCCTGCACCTGCGTGTTGGCGGTTGCAAGATAATGCAGCAGGCACAATGCCTTTTGATGCTTTTGAACACTGATAAATTTTCTGTCCTTAATTAGTTTCAGATTTTCAAAAAAGTGGACGAGAAACGGATGCAACAATACTATTCCTGCATTTTGTGCAAACACTCCCTGTTCATCAATTATGCTTTCAATTGATCGTGGTGTTTCGCTTCTTTGGGAATATGGAAGCGCGTTTTCATCTTTAGCTTTATAAAAAACACCCGGATCTGCAGGATCTTCTTCAATAATACTAACTTTTCTTTCTTTCTCTCTGGGAGTTTTTGTTTTAATTTCTTTTCTTACTGGAGTTGTTTTGGTTTCTTTTCTTTCGGCAATTTTTGTTTTAGTTTCCCTCCCTTTGGGAGTTTTTATTTTAATTCCTTTTCTCCCAGGAGAATTTG